>JAPLER010000074.1:0-3643 GCA_026391115.1 Bacteroidota bacterium
TCGTTCATTTCGCCAACTTTTACACTTCTCTTCAATGTATAAGTTGGATCTGGTGTGATTACTTTTTTCTTACTACTATTAAAATTTTTACCTGCGGAATCTATCTCAATTGAGTACTGAACATTTTGAGAACTAATACCTGTTGTAAATTTATAATTAGGATTTGTCCAACTTAAATCGAAAAGGACATCATCCTTGGTTGCGTTACTTAAAAGTAAAGCAGAGTTATTGGCAAGCGTGGTTGATAAAACAGATGCCGTTCCTCCTTCAAAGTAATTTAAATTTTCGTCTTTTTTACAGCCTTGTGCAATTGTTACAAATAATAATATTACTAGGCTTAATTTATTTATATATTTCATAAATTAATTTTTAAATGTGATTAATATCCTGTGTTTTGAGTCAAGTTTGAATTAGCATTGATGTCTGTAAGCGGTATAGGATAGAGCTTTCGATATGCTGCTACACTTGTACCATTTTTTACGCCTCCCTTCCAAGCCCACAAATAGTCTGCCTCAACAAATTTATTTAAGCGAATTAAATCAGTTCTTCTATGCCCTTCCCAAAACAATTCCCTTGCTCTTTCTTTAAGGATATAATCAAGTGTGAATTGTGAGGAATTAATGTTTGCAGAACTATTTCCATAAGCCCTTTCATTTAATATGTTTAAATAACCTAAGGCTGTTGTTGCATCTCCAGCTGCACTATTTCGTAAGTTTGCCTCTGCATATATCAAATACATTTCTGCCAATCTAAATATTGGCATATCTACATCAGAGAATCTACCATTTTTACCATCTACACCTGCACTGGTTTTATTTCTGTATTTCGTAACAGCCAAACCATCAGAGAATGAAAAAAAGTCATTAATCTCCTTGTTTTGACCATTTGTCCAAAACATAGCCCTTGTGTCAGAATTAAATGTTAAATCTACGTACAAATTTACAATTTCGGGCGTGGTTCTAAATCCTGCCCAAGCAGTATTATCATACATTCCAAACATAGAACCTGGTTGCATAGAACCGCCTATAGCACCATTTATTAAAGTTGTTGTGCCACCATAATTTTGAGTAAAATTACCATCATAAGGAATAGTCAATATATTCTCAGATGTGTTCAGATAATTATCTGCCAACATTAAATTTCGGTAATTTGAAATCAAAGTATACCCTGCATCAATTACTTTCTTAGAATAAATTGCTGCTTCAACATATTTTTCTGTACCTGTGTATACTTTAGCATTCAAATAAATTCTAGCTAATAAAGCTTGACAAGCTCCTTTATCCGCTCTCCCATATTGATTAGTTCTGTGAGGAGCCATATCATTTTCAATAGCTTTTAATTCAGACTCAATATAGTTAAATAAATCAGCTCTTGTAATTTGTTTCGGTTTATCAGCACCAATTGAACTCGTTTCTGTAACAAATGGAGGATTTCCGAATAAATCCATCATTACCCAGTAGTGATATGCTCTTAGAAATCTTGCTTCAACTCGATATTGGGCAATTTTAGCAGCATCGGCACCAATAATTCCTCTTGAAGCTACTTTATCAGTTGCACTTTGACGAATAAATTCATTAGCAATATTGATACAGTATAAACCTCTGTAGTAACTTCCTCTAACAAAATCATTTGTTGAAGACCAGCTTAAATTATGAAAATCCTGAAGCCCTGGATCTCCAGTCCATCGTACTACAGCCTCGTCTGTGGGAAGCTCTTGTAAATACCAAAGTTGTCTATAGAAATCAGAGAAGCCTGCATTGGTAATTTCTGGAACATCGCTATTATCAGGACCACCGCTGCCAGTCGTTGCATAAGCAGCATAAACTTTTGCCATTGCTTTGGTGTACCCATCTGGTGTAGCAAAAACTTTATCTGGTGTTAAATCGTTTGTTGGAAATAAGTCCAACTTTTTTTGGCAAGAACCTAATGTCAAAATGCATATTGCAATTAAACTTAGGTTTTTAAAATTATTTTTCATATTTACAATTTTTTATTTTTTAGAAATCTAAATTTAGACTTAATACAAATACTCTTGGGCGAATCGAAATAGTATTATCTACACCACCAAAAACCTCTGGATCTAGTCCAGAATATTTAGTAATAACAAACACATTTTGAACATTTGCCCCAACTCTTAAATTAGTTGTCTTATTAAAAACTTTACCAAAGTTGTAGCCAAAGTTGATATTATCCATTCTAATAAATGAGGCATTTTCTACATAATAGTCTGAAAGCCTTGACTGCTCATTTGTATTTTTAAAATACGTCGCCAACACATTTGTTGAAGTATTTGCCAAGAACCCTGAGCCTGTATTTATTATAACACTTGGCAAATTTGCTGTTCTTGCATTACGTGCGTTAAACATATAATTTCCATAACTTGCTCTCATTGTAAATCCTGCTGAGAAATTTTTATATGTAAAACTTGGACTAAATCCAAAAAACATAATCGGGTCTATTTGTTTATAACGATATTGATCTTTATCTGTGTTTACTGATCCGTCACGATTAATATCTTCAACCAAACCTTCTATTGGTTTGCCAACTTTGTCATAAATCTGTTTGTAAACAAAAAATGCTCCTCTTGTATAGCCTGTACTATTAATTGCAACACGTGTATCAGCCACATCTCCAATACCTCCAATTTTATTTCCAGGGTTTGTAGAGTTTTCCGAAAGCTCTAATCTTGTAATCGTGTTTTTATTGTAGTTACTATTAAAAGATACATCAAAAGTCATATCTTTTTTACGAATAATACCAAGATTTAATGTCAACTCAACCCCTTCATTTTTCATATCACCCGCATTAACAAAGACCCTGCTTTGAAAATTAGCACCACCTGGTAAATCTGTATAGTTAAATAGATCTTTTGTTTTTCTATTATAATACTCTAAAGTACCAGTAATTCTATTTTTTGCAAATCCAAAATCAACTGCAACATTTGTCATATTGGTTTGCTCCCATTTTCTGTCAAAATAAGCTGCTGGTGAAAGCGTATTATAAAATATGTCACCAAACTGGTACATTGCCTGATTTGAGCCAACTGTATATCTTGGCAAATAATCATATAATCCTATTCCTTCTTGTTGACCTGTAATACCATAACCTACTCTAATTTTTAACTCATCAATTGCTTTTGCATTTTTCAAAAAGGTTTCGTCTTTAATTCTCCAAGCAGCAGCAAATGAAGGAAAAGTACCCCAACGATATTTTTCAGCAAATTTTGAAGATGCATCTCTACGAACAGATGCTGTAAACAAATACTTGCCTTTATATGAATAATTAAAACGCCCATAATAAGCAAGCATAGTATTTTCAGGAATATTATATTCAAATTGATTATTTAAAATTTGTCTTCTTGTTCCATCATAAGTATATGTATATCGATATGGATTGGTTGTTTTAAAATTTTGATATGAATAACCAGCCATCAAATCAAATCTTCCTGCTTTAGTTTCTTTTACATAGTTTAAATAAAACTCCATCAATGTATTCAATTTTCTCTCTTTATCAGTATCTCGCAATCCACCTTTTTGTTTGCTTGTATTAGGGTCTGTAAAGTTCATATATTGACTTCTTGCACTATCTGTTACTAATACTGTCTCACTTCCTTGTTGAGCGTCGTAGCCCAAGTTTAGATTAG
>JAPLER010000074.1:3651-18048 GCA_026391115.1 Bacteroidota bacterium
TGGTAGAAAATGAAATTTATAATCGAGCTGTATATTGCCAATGCTCCTCTCAACATGGCTTCTCTTATCATACATTTTAAGTAGACCCACAGGATTTTGTGTTCCAAATGGTTTATCTGTATTATCTATCCACTCACGATAACCACCAAATCTTGGGCTACTAGAATATACTGGCTGTGTAGGATCATACTCTGTGGCTGCACTTACAGCCCCACCATCAGCAAATTTGCTGCTAGTTACAGCTCCCTTTAAACTAACATCAACGCGTAAATGATCGGTAAAAAATTTAGGACTCAAATTTAATGATAAAGTAGTACGTTTTAAATTAGTTCCATCCAAAATACCTTGTTGGTTTAAATACCCTATACTAGCACGATATGGGATTTTCTTATGTGTACCACTAACTCCAATACTGTTATCAAACCCTAAGGCATCCCTATAAATTTCTTTTTGCCAGTCAGTATTTGCTGTACCAAGTTTAGCAATATCATTTGCAGAGCCATTTGCCTTGATATAAGTTCTGAATTGGTCTGCACTCATTACATCTAAATACTTTGAGGGTGTATAAAGACTTGTTGTTGAGCTATATGAAAAAGCAGGTTTACCACTTTTGCCTTTTTTAGTTGTAATAATAATTACACCATTACTTGCACGTGAACCATAAATTGCAGCAGCCGATGCGTCTTTTAATATTGTAAAACTCTCTATATCATTTGGGTTTATTAAACTTAATGGACTTGGTGAACCTTTAATACCACCAGCACCGACAGGAACTCCATCAATGATAATTAATGGATCATTCGCTTCAATTGATGCACCCCCACGAATTCTGATAACAGAACCACTACCTGGTGTACCGTCATTTGCAACAATAGAAACCCCAGCAACTTTACCTGCTATCATTTGTTCGGGTGTTGTTAATGCCCCTTTCACAAAGTCTTTGCTGCTTACGGTTGCAACTGATCCAGTTAAATCCTTCTTTTTTGCAGTACCATAACCAATAACAACTACTTCGCCAAGGTTATCGTTTACTGCTTTTAAAGAAACATTCATTGAACCACTTGCTGGTACTTGCATTTCTACTGTAGTAAAACCTACAGATGTAAATTGCAAAGTAGCATTGGCTGCTACTTTTACCGAAAAGCTACCATCGGTACTTGTGCTACCTAATGCTTTTCCATTTTTTACTTTAATAGTCACATTACTTACAGCTGCACCATTGGCATCTGTAACCTTACCTGTAACTACTTTGTCTTGTGCTATTGCCTGCATACAAAATGCAAATACAGACAACATCATTGTAACTAACAGTCGTTTTAAATTCATAGTCATTATTTGTTGTTTATAGTTAAGAAAAAAATTCAGTATTCGTTTTTAAATTCTAGTGTATTAAAACACCAACTTTTCAATTTGTTTTTTACCGTTAAAGTCAAACTGTAAAAAATATAAGCCTTTGCTTAACATTTGTTTACCAATTGCACTATTTATATTGATAGAATAAATGCCTTTTGTTTTAAATCCACTATAGACATTGCTCACTATTTGCCCATTAATATCAATTAATTTAATATCTACATTGCCATAATTGGGTAGCTCATATACAATATTTGAACTATTGGTTAAAGGATTTGGTGCCACTGTCAATTTTATTTTATTAATAATATTGTTAGTTATTATGTTGTTATTGGTTGTATTAATTGCCAATATAGTATTTACATTAGTACTTGTATATACATAATATTCTCCAGGCTGTAAATTCATACCATATGTTGCTCCTGTTACATTTATTGTAGCATTATTAAATAAATTATACCAAGTACCAGTATTGACAAAACTTACGTTGCTAAACGTTGCTGTTGTACCAAAATTTCCAACAACCACAATACGTGGGGTTGTTACACTTGTACTACCTACTGTAATTCGTTTTATTGTGCCTGTTAAATCTGCAGAAACAACAGCAGTATTAAACATTGATGCAAATGCAGGATTGGTTCTAAAAGCAAAAAGTTTTGAATAAATATTATACAAATTTTTTCTATTGCTATTATTCAAATAGTCCCATTTAATTGGCTTTTCTGCTAACCTGCAATTATTATTAATTGTTAAATCTGTGCAAGTATTAATAGAATAGTGATAACCCAGTTCACCCATTTGCCAAACCATTTTTGGCCCTGGTACCATTGTTAAAAAACAAGCTGCCATTTCTAATCTCTTTAAAGACGTATTACTGTCTTTAATGTTATAGCTGCCATTTGAATTACCATTAATTAAATTATCGTACATTAGCCTTTCTTCATCGTGGCTTTCTGCATAGCCAACTAAATGTGGATTTGTCCAACTTCGAGCAGATGCATTTATTGAGTAACCAAAATCAGAGTTAGCCGTATTGCCTTTTGAAGCTTCTCTAAAATTACCATTGCCATTGCCCCAAAGTAACATTCCATAATTTGATAATTCTTGCTCTTCGTTATTGGCTGCAAAATGCTCTAGTATGCAATAACTATTTGCAGATACTGCTTGCATTTTGTCATATATTCTTTTCCAAATTACAATTCTACTAGCGTCATAATTACCCCAAGCTCCAACATCTGTAGTAGAGTTTTGTGTAAATCCTTTTGATAAATCCCATCTAAAACCATCTACTTTAAAATTGGTTAACCAATGCGTTACAGCTCTATCTACTAAATCTTTTGTTACCTGAGCTTCGTGGTTAAAATCATATCCAACTCCATAAGGATGTTTGTCACTTTGGTTAAACCAAGGGTTAGATGCATTTGGTCTATTATTTACACCATCCCAATACATTTGAACCATTGGACAACTACCAAAAGCGTGGTTCATTGCAATATCTAATATTACTGCAATACCATTTTTATGACATTCGTCTATAAATTGTTTAAATGCAGTTTCGGTGCCATAATATTTATCTAAAGCCATAAAATAATTAGGATTATACCCCCAACTATTATTTCCTTCAAACTCCATTACAGGCATTAATTCAATTGCATTGATACCTAATGTTTTTAAATATGATAAAGAATCTTTAAGCGTTTGAAAATTATGATTTGCCGTAAAATCTCTTACTAGCAATTCATATATCATTAAATTTCTTTTATTTGGTCTTGTAAAAGAAGAGCTGTACTGCCAGCTAAATGGTGTTTTTCCAGGTTGAATAACACTTACAATACCACTAGTTTTACCTGTAGGATAAGCCATTAAGTTGGGGTAAGTTGCAGCTGAAATATATTGGTCATTCCAAGGATCAAGCACTTTTTCGCAGTTGTAATCTGCTACTTTTAAATTACCATCTATTACATACTGAAATCCATATTCTTGACCAGCAGTTAAACCAGTTAGTTTTATCCAAAAATATTTTCCATCAGCAGTTCTTTTCATTTGATGGGTTAATGTTTCTGTCCAATTATTAAAATCGCCTATTACTGAAATAGATTGTTTACCTAAAGCATAAATTACAAGAGTGCAAACTGTTGGGTCTGTTGTACTATAATAAATACCATCTTTTGTAATACCAGATGGTAAAGGAGCAATTGTCACTGTTGGTGTTACAAAAAACTTAGCTGTATCATAAAATGTTGTTGAACCATTATTTGCTTCGCTAACTACTGTTTGAATGCCTGTTGTAGTTATTGTAGTGCTTGTAGAAGCGGATGTTGCCGAAGATGTTGTGCTTAGTAAACTACCATTGAAATAAATTTTAATAGTAGATGATTGACTAGCACTAGCATCAATATTAAGATTACTACCAACTGTGCGAACAATAGGCTCTACTCCTAGATTATAAACAGGTTGGCGTAAAGGGTTATCAATTCTTGTATTTAAACCATTGTCGTAAACAGGCACATACATATCACTACCATCAAGGTTTCTTAATACCTTACTACCATTACCACTTCTATATAGTATAGCAATTTTAATAATTTTTTCTGATGCGTTTGTAATATTGAAAAAACTTCTTAAACCACCATTAATAGTAAACTTCCATTTATTACTACCTAATGAAACAGCATTAGCCAAAGAGTTGGTTGTAGCCCAAGTAAAAGGAACGCCTTTCCAATCGTTATTGTTAGTGCTAGATGTTGTAATACAGCCAATGTGTACATATACATCTGTTAAAGGCGTATAAGCATTTAATCCTTGATTGCCTAAAGTTGCATCGCAAGTAATTTCTATGGTTGAAGATGACTCTTGTATAAACTGTGGAGACCAGCTAAGTAATTGAGCATTGCCTATACAAGCAAGCAGCATAAAAATAATTGTATTACTTAGTTTCATTTTTTGCAATCGTTTGTGTTATATGTGTAAATCTAACACATTAGTAGTACAAAGATGAACATTTACTGTGTAATGCCAAATTTTTTTTAACAAAATTTTATGATATGCTACTAAAAAGCCCAAGCGTTTTAATTTTGCTTAGGCTTTTTATTTGTATTTAATCAAAAAAATCTTTAAACAACTCCGGTAAATTGTTTTAAAAATCGCACATCATTTTGGCTGTATAAACGTAAATCATTAACCCGATATTTAAGTTGTGTAATACGTTCTACACCCATTCCAAATGCAAAGCCAGTGTATTTTGTACTATCAATACCAAAGTTTTCAAGCACTTTAGGATGAACCATTCCACTACCCAAAATTTCTACCCAACCCGTGTGTTTACAAACAGTGCAACCGTTTCCTTCACATATTAAACAACTTATATCCATTTCTGCACTTGGCTCTGTAAAAGGAAAATAACTTGGCCTAAATCGCACTTTGACATTTTCGCCAAACATTTCTTTTACAAAAAAGTAAAGCGTTTGTTTAAGGTCGGCAAAGCTTACATTTTCATCTATATATAATCCCTCTACCTGATGAAAAAAGCAATGAGCTCTTGCACTAATAGTTTCATTTCTATATACACGCCCTGGACAAATGCAACGAATTGGTGGTTTTTGATGCTGCATTACTCGAGCTTGTACGCTACTTGTGTGTGTACGCAACAACCATTTTCCATTACTATCGTTATTTACATAAAATGTGTCTTGCATATCTCTTGCAGGATGATCTTCAGGTAAATTCATTGCACCGAAATTATGCCAGTCATCTTCAATTTCTGGACCTTCTTCAACAGCAAAACCAAGCTTTTGAAATATAGATACAATTTGATTTCGTACTAAGCTTAAAGGATGACGTGTGCCAACAACAGTAGGGTTTCCAGGCAAACTCCAATCATAATTTATAGTAGCTGAATTATCACCTTGTTCAGTGCTTTCTTTTGCAGTATTATATTTTTCTTCAACAAAAATTTTAAACTCATTTAGTATTTGTCCTGCTTCTTTTTTTTGTTCAACAGGCACGTCTTTCATTAAACCCATTATGGTTTTTACCAACCCTTTTGTACCAAGATATTTAATTCTAAATTCCTCGGCAAGTGCTGGTGTGCTTGCATCAAATGCTTTTATTTCGGCTTTATAATTTTCTATTTGCTGTATCAAGTCTTGCATTTGGCGAAGATAAGAGAGTGAATTTATAATGACGAATTATACGTTAATGAATAAATAATTATGGAGCATAATTGGCTTCGTTAAATATAGTCATAGCAGGTGTTTTCATTAATTCTTGCAAAGTTTTCTTATCGTTTTTGTTCATCCATTTTTTTACAATTTGCCAGCCAGTAAATTGACCTATATTACCTGGTGCAAACTCGTTTAATTCCTGAGTTTTAGGACCATCAGTTACATAAGGCGAAACAAGACTTGGCTCTCTTTCAAACAATAAATTACCTTGTACGAAAAAACTCCAAATTACGTTTTCATTTTTGTAGCAATCTTTCAGCTGAACTGATGAATAGCCTGTCTTTATTGAATCTTCTGTATTTGGTAATAAAGCATCAAGTACATATAATCTTCTTCCCTCTTCAATCATTCTTTCAACAAGAGGTCGTCCTTTGCTCTCATCAATATACATTTCATTGATAATATTTTTAATGCAGTTGGTGGCTATATACTCGGGCTCAAATCTTTTTGTTTTATATGCTGGATATGTTTGTACTATATAACCATTTTGATATGCAAAATAATCTTTGCCCATAAAACCTTGCAATCCCACGGCTAATGCATTATTACTTGTAAGGGCAACACCTACACCATCTACAGGACCAACAAAGGTTATAATTTTGGTAGGTATTTGGTAAGTTGGAAAATAATATTTGGTAAGCTGTAACCCTAATTTTATTTCATTTTCAATTTTATCAAATGACTTAAATTTTGCAATAGCATCAATAAATATTTGATGATAAATACTATCTGTTATAAAAAGTTTTGCCTCATTCAATGTAGCTTCTGGCGTTGTGTTTAATCTTAATATTTGAAACAAATAATCTGCAAAAAAACTACCGTATTTTAAATTTAAACTATCAAATGCTTTTGACAAATTATTGGTATCTGCATTAAAAAAGTCTTTATCAAAACGCTGTACTTGCAAGTCAATTTTAATATGACTTACATCCGGTATATTTTTTTTGCTTTTGCAAGATAAAACAATAAAAAGTATCGCAATTATTGATATGTACCTATGTCGTTTCATATTGTATTAGTCGTCTAAATTTACTTTTAATTCTTTGTTGTAAGCACTATTAATCCATTGTCCTACTTTTTTGTGAAAAAATTTTTGAAAGAAATTCAAGTTTATGAAAGTGTTCATTGCCCAGCCCATAAATTTTGGTGAAATCCATAAACTTAATTTATACAATTTGATATCATCGTTGGTGCGTTTATAAATTTCTCTGTCGTAGTTTTTAAAAACACTTTCATCAAATTTATTTTGTTCTACTGCACGTTTAATAAATTGTGCTGCAATCAACCCTGTTGTCATTCCTGTACCAATGCCTTCACCTGTTGTAGGCGAAATCATACTTGCTGCATCGCCAACCAAAAGCCAACCATTGCCAAAACATTTTCTTTGCAAACTTGCAAATGGAATTCCCCAACCTTTAATACTTTCTTGTGGTGTTGCAGCATTAAATCTGTCTTGTAAATTTTTATCGTTTTTTATTAATGATGAAAAAATTTCTTTTACGTTATAATTATACTTTGCTGCAACATTGCTTTGCATTCCATAACCAACATTGCTTAATCCATTTTTCAAAGGAAAAATCCAAAAATAACTCATTGGATATTCTTTTGGAAAATAGACTTCCATCAAATTATTTTGATGTGTGTTAGCAATCCCTTGCCAGTATTGACGAACACCTGCACTGTAATGATTTCTATCAATCTTCCTTTCTCCAATAGTTTTTAAAACAATAGAATGGTCGCCATCTGCACCAACAAGTAAGTCGCAAATTATTTTTATCGTTTGTTCTTTTTGTTGAGCAATAATTTCCCATTTTTCATTAACTCTTATAATAGAAGTAGCTTTTGTTGCTTGCAAAAAATTAGTATAAGTAGTATTTAATTTTTCTATTAATAAATTATCAAAATCTATTCTTTTACTGGTTCCATAAGGTGGCAATTGTTCTGCAGTTGGTTTGTAATTAAATTCTACATTTTTACCCTTTGTTGTAATTATTCTAAAACCATAACTAGCAATAATTCTACCATTGGGTTTTATTTCTTCTGCAATAATATTTTTATCAATATTATTTAAAACAGCGATAGCTTTTAAGTCTAATCCATCACCACAGGTTTTATCTCTTGGAAAAGTTGCAACATCTATTATAATATGCTCAACTTTTTCTTTACCCAAAAAAATAGCAGTTGTTGCACCGGCAGGACCAGCACCAATAATACAAACTTTGGTATGTAATTCTCTAATCAAAAAATAATTATTCGTGAATTTGCAGCAAATAAAACATTACTCAACAACATTTACTGTTCTGCTAAAACTTTCTTCCAAAGAAATAAATGTTTCGGTGCGTTCAATACCTACAATATTTTGTAGTTTATCGTGTAGTACAACCCTTAGCTGTTTGATATCTTTACAAACAATTTCAGCAAACATGCTGTAGTTGCCTGTTGTATAATTAAGCCTCACTATTTCTGGTATTTTTTTAAGTTCGTTGGCTACAGCATCATACATCGAGCTTTTTTCTAAATACACCCCTATAAAAGCAATTACATCGTAACCCAAAGTTTTTAAATCAGCTATTAATTTTCTTCCTTTTACAATCTTACTTTCTTCAAGTTTTTTTATTCTTACATGAATAGTACCACCACTTACGAAAAGCTTTTTACCCAAATCGGCATAGCTTATATCTGCATCTTCCATTAAAGCTTGAATGATTTGTAAATCTAATTT
Source organism: Bacteroidota bacterium (assembly GCA_026391115.1). Taxonomy (GTDB): domain Bacteria; phylum Bacteroidota; class Bacteroidia; order Chitinophagales; family Chitinophagaceae; genus CAIVPM01. The sequence goes on from JAPLER010000074.1 coordinate 11,950, forward strand.
GTCAATATTTAATTTTGAAATCATTTTTTAAAATTTTTCAAACAAAAGTATAATATTTTAAATAATATCTATATTTTAAAAATAATAAGATAATATTATCTAACGAATATTGTATTTGCTTTAATGTTGCACCAGCAAAGAACATAAAACATATTTGTTGCTGTGTTATTTACTTGATATTGTGGGGTGATGAAATTTTGGCAGACATGCCCTCTTGTCTCGAGGGTGAGGATCACAGGATAAAAGTAGTATAGAGCCGTTTTGTAGCAATATGAAACGACCAGGGTCGACCACTGAAACTTTGTACTATAGCTAACTGCCTCGTGGAGGTTCGACCCCTCCCCCTACAGCTTTTAAACCTTAGTCAAATTGACTAAGGTTTTTTTATTGCTTCAAACTGTGCTTTGTTGGTTACTTTTGCTTAATGCAAATTAAATCTGCAAAATACATTAAGTCTTCGCCAAGTTTTGACCTTTGCCCCAATGCCAATAAGCCTGAGTTTGCTTTTATAGGCCGAAGTAATGTGGGCAAATCATCTGTAATTAATATGTTGGTTGGGCAAAAGAATTTAGCAAAAACATCGTCAACACCAGGAAAAACGCAATTAATAAACCATTTCGAAATTACATCTTCTTTTAAAGAAAAAAAAGACAATAGTTTATGGTATTTAGTTGATTTACCAGGTTATGGATATGCCAAAGTAGCCCAAAGCAATAGAAGAACTTGGCAACAAATGATTGAAAACTATTTGCGTAAAAGAGATACTCTAGTCAATATTTTTGTGTTAATAGATAGCAGACACAAACCTCAAAAAATAGATATAGAATTTGTAAATCAATTAGGAGAGTGGCAATTACCATTTGCATTAATTTTTACTAAAGCCGATAAAGAAAAACCAACTGTTGTAGATAGAAATGTAAAAGCATTTTTAGAAGCAATGAAAGAAAATTGGGAATTTTTGCCTGCAAGTTTTATTACAAGTTCAGAGAAAAATATTGGCAAAGAAGATGTATTACAATTTATTGCTAGAACGCTTATGCCTACTGAATAGCAATATTTGTGATTGACTTTTTAGCAGTTTTGCAAGCACAATTTCCGCCAATTCTATTGTTGCATTTGTATTCATAGCTAGTTAAAAAATGCAGCACAGCAAGCCACTGTTGTTTTGCCTCAAAAAAAGAAGTTTCAATCTTTTTAAGTTCGCTATCTAAATCCTCTTTGCTACAAACACCACATTGATGGGTTTCAATAAAAAGATTGACAAAAAGTTGTTTAATTTTATCTTGCTTTTGCTGTGTAAGTTTAATAACCTGTTCAATATTTGGCGAAAAAGTATCGTCTTCATCATCTTTCTCAAGTAGGGAAAGGACTGACGGGAAAATTAGCTTGTTTTCGATTTTTTCGAGCGAAGAGAGTTCATTAGTCAATTCATTAATAGCTGTTAAACACAGTTCTGAATCAGGATTAATATTTAACAAAAAAAGATGAACACTAGGATATACCTTTTGTTGTAAATTTTCTATTATTTTTTTGTATTTATTAACCGATACACACATATAATTTGTCTTAGAAATACAAAATTATTGTGCTTAGATGTGTTAAAATATGACAACGAGTAATCTAGATTATGATTTTTCTCATACTTAATACAATCCAGAAATATGAGCTAGTTTAGTATGGTTTAAAATCATAATTTTTTTACCCTCTAAATTTATTAAATTTTCCTTTTTAAAATCTGATAATAAACGAATAGCGGTTTCCGTTGAAGTGCCCACAAAATCAGCTATTTCTTCTCTGCTAAAGTTAAAGTTAATCGCACTATCTGTTTCATTAACGCCATAAGTAGCTTTAAAAAACAACAAGGCTTCTGCCATTCTTTCTCTTACATTTTTTTGAGCCAAAGATGTAATTTGCTCCTCTGCTTTTCGCAAATTATCTGCCAAAAGTTTCATCATTTCAAAACTAAATCTTGAGCTTTCTTTTAGCAATCCATAAAAATTTTCTTTAGGTATAAAACAAATGGAGCAATCTTCTAAAGCTATTGCACTGCAGTGGTACTTTTCATTAGATAATAAAGAACGATAACCTGCAACATCTCCATCTTTTAATAAACGCAAAATTTGTTCTTTGCCTGTTATACCTTGTGTAGTCAACTTTACCTTACCACTATTGATACAATACAAACCCAGCGGATAAGCATTTTCCGAAAAAATATATTGTCCCTTTTTATACTTGCTACAAGATTTTACTTCACTTAAAGAATGCGTTTCTTCGAAGCTTAAGCCTTTAAAAATGGAATGTACACGTGCATTGCAACTAGCACACGATACTTCTAAGTGATTATGGTTCATTGTCTATAAAAAATAAAGGTAATGGTATATTTTTATTATTCTAACTATACATTAATATTAGATACTATTTTTTAACTGAAATATTTATTGGAACGCTAAAAAGAGACTTCCTATTTAGTCCAAAAAGCCATTTCCAAAAATTCTAATGTAATTTTAAAAAAAACCTCTTGTTTAAAAAAGCTTCTTGCACTATCTTCGAAAACTTTCACAAAAAATAAGTTAATCACTTTTGTACCCAAATACACATAAAACAAAGGATACAAAGCAAAACTTGTTTTTGTATCTAACAATAATTTTGAAATAGTGAGTTATAATGATTACAACTAAAAAACCCCTAGTAAAAAAAGCTGCTACCAAAAGAACTACGCCCAAATTAAGTCAAGCAGCACTAGAAAATATTAAGCCATTGATTCCCACAATGGACATTTACAAAGGACTACAAAAATATTTTGGCTTTAAAGAATTTAAAGGCACGCAAGAAAAAAGTATAAATAGCCTGCTTGAAGGACACGACACATTTGTAATAATGCCAACTGGTGGTGGCAAAAGTCTTTGTTATCAGTTGCCAGCAATGATTACACCAGGAGTAGCCATTATAGTTTCTCCACTAATTGCATTAATGAAAAATCAGGTTGATTTAATTAGAGGATATAGTGAGCAAGATAATGTGGCACACTTTTTAAATTCATCGTTAAACAAAACACAAATAAAAGCAGTAAAAGAAGATTTACTAAGTGGCAATACAAAACTTCTATACGTTGCTCCTGAAACACTTACCAAGCAAGAGAATTTAGATTTTTTTGCTGACCTTAATATTTCATTTTTTGCAGTAGATGAAGCACATTGCATTAGTGAATGGGGTCATGATTTTAGACCAGAATACAGACGCTTAAGAGAAATGATGGATCAAATTGCACCTACTATTCCTGTAATTGCTTTAACAGCAACTGCAACCCCAAAAGTGCAAAGTGATATTGTAAGAAACCTTGGTTTAAGAAGACCCAATATTTTTATATCATCGTTTAATAGAACCAATCTTTACTACGAAATTCAACCCAAGTTAAAGAAAGAACAAACGATTAAACATATTACCAAGTTCATTTCTCAGCATAAAGGAAAAAGTGGTATTATTTATACATTAAACAGAAGAACTACTGAAGAATTGGCTGAAGTACTGCAAGCTAACAACATAAAAGCAGTTGCTTATCATGCTGGTTTGGACCAAAAATTAAGAGCCGAAAGACAAGACCAATTTTTGAATGAAGATGTACAGGTAATTGTTGCTACCATTGCGTTTGGAATGGGTATTGACAAGCCAGATATTCGTTTTGTAATACACTACAATATACCAAAATCAATTGAAAATTATTATCAGGAAACTGGACGTGCAGGACGCGATGGATTAGAAGGTAATTGTATTTTATACTACTCGCATAAAGATGTTCATAAGCTTGAACATTTAATGCGTGACAAACCTTTAAGCGAAAGAGAAGTTACTACGCAATTGATTAATGAAACAGTAGCATATTGCGAAAGCAGTGTGTGTCGCAGAAAAATATTATTACATTATTTTGGCGAAGATTGGGGCGATAAAAACTGTGGTCAATGCGATAACTGTAGAAATCCTAAAGAAAAAATTGAGAGCAAGGACAGTGTGGTTAAGGTAATGAAAGTAATAAAAGCCCTTGACGAAAGATTCCCAGCTGAATATATGGTAAACATTATTGTGGGTAGGCTAACACCACAAGTAACTATGTTTAGACACGAGAAAATGGCTGAGTTTGGTATAGGCAAAGACATTCAGGAAATGCACTATTGGAATAGTCTTATTCGTCAAATGCTGTTAGAAGATTTAATTAAAAAAGATATTGAAGAATATGGCTTAATTAAGTTTACAGAAAAAGGTGAAGCTTGGCTTAAAAAACCAACCTCGTTTAAAATTGTAATCAATGCTGTATTTGCAGATGAAGATGACGATGATGATGATAACGAAAGTGATGGCTCAAGTAGTACAGGTGCTGCAAGTGACGAGCAGTTATTTGGAATGTTGATGGAATTACGTTTGAAAGAAGCCAAGAAAAAAGGATTACCGCCATTTGTTATCTTTTTAGAAAACAGCTTGCAGGATATGAGTACGCATTTTCCTACAACGCTTGAAGAACTTGAAAAATGCCAAGGTGTAAGCAAAGGAAAAGCAATAAAATATGGTAAACCATTTATAGAACTTATTGCAAAATATGTAGAAGAGAACGATATAGAAAAACCTGATGATTTTGTAATGAAAAGTGTTGCCAATAAAAGCAGCAACAAAATTTATATCATTCAAAACATTGATAAAAAAATACCATTAGAAACCATTGCTAAAAACAAAGGATTTGACCTTGCAGAATTACTAGACGAAATGGAAACTATTGCTGCAAGTGGTACAAAACTAAGCCTGGACTATGCCATTGATGATTGGCTTGATGAATATGACCAACAAGATATTTTAGAATATTTTAAAGGCTGCGAAACAAGTAGTTTAGAAATAGCACAAAAAGAATTAAGCGATAATGATTATACCATTGAGCAACTTAAAATTATGCGTATTAAGTTTTTAAGTGTATATGGCAACTAAATTATTTTTATGCAACTTAAACAATAAAGGCACATACTGGTATGTGCCTTTATTCATATAATCATCTTTGCTTTATAGATTCTTATGTACTAATGCAAAATTATATTTAACTATCGCTAAAATGTAGTATTACAAATGTTGATGCTACAGTAGTGTAAAAGCTCAATCAGGGCATTCCAGGAAAACGTGGTGTATATCGTTTTCCTGTGGCTTTTTTTGTTTCTTTTTTTTCCATAAAAAAAAGAAAATAGATAAAAATTAATTAAAGATAAATTTGATTGAATACTTAATACAATAAATGTCTCCTGTTTCTAAAATATTACTTAAGGGTTTTATCTTTTCATTACCATTAATATTAATGGCAGGACTTGTTGAGTATAAATTAAGAACAGCACACACTGTAAGCAGCTACGCCACCAAAAAGTATTATATAGAACAACAGCTAGACAGCATTGAAACACTTGTTGTAGGCAATTCGCAAATGTTTAATGGTATAGATGTAGGTTGCTTTAGCAGCAAAAGTTTTAACCTTGCCAATGTATCGCAAACATTGTATTACGACCGACAATTAACCTTACAATATCTACCTAAGTTACCCAAGTTAAAAACTGTTATTATTGGTATTAGTTATTTTTCTTTTTTCTATGAACTGTGCGATATACAAGAACATTGGAGAGAAGATTTTTATGCCACACACTATAACATTGCAGGTTGCAAAAAACAAAACAGTAACCTTTTATATTTAACCACCTATCAACCACAACAAGCATTTACACTAGCTTGTAACCTTTTTAAAGATGCAGGTGCTGCTACTATTTTTTACAATGGCTATCAACCCAAATACCAGCAAAAAGAAATAAGCGATAGTAGTGGTTTACAAAGAGTAAACATACACAATACAGAAAACTACACTAACCGCAGGCTTGAGATTGAAAATAATCTGGAACTTTTTATTAAACAATTACACTCTCAAAACATTAATGTGGTTTTTGTAACAATGCCTGTGTACAATACATACTACAAGTATTGTAATACAGCAGTTATACAACACAACACCCAATTGATTAATACTCTTTGCAAAAAATATAGTTGCCGTTATTTAAACTTTTTTACAGATGCAAGATTTGTAAA
>JAPLER010000069.1 GCA_026391115.1 Bacteroidota bacterium
CTGTAATAGGCCCAAATTCTACATTAATATTTGATGTGGAATTGATAAGTTTTAAATAGAAATCTGTTCCTAGTTAGACAAGTATTAATAATTAATAATTTACAATTCATAATTTTATATGAATCTTTTTCAACAACAATCACACGAATTTCAAGGACGACACATTGGTCCTAACAAAGTTGATACAAAAAAAATGTTGGACACAATTGGTGTTGCAAGCATTGAAGAGTTAGTTAATAAAACTGTTCCTGAAGCCATTCGTTTAAACCACAATTTAAACATTCCTGCTGCTATTAGCGAGTTTGAATATTTGAACGAGTTAAAGAAAGTTGCATCTAAGAATAAAGTCTTCAAAACATATATTGGGCAAGGGTATTACAACACCATTACACCAAGTGTAATTCTCAGAAATATTTTTGAAAATCCAGGATGGTACACTCAATATACTCCTTATCAAGCTGAAATTTCTCAAGGTCGTTTAGAGAGTTTGTTAAACTATCAAACAATGATTTGTGACCTTACGGGTTTAGAACTTGCAAACGCTTCTTTACTAGATGAAGCAACAGCAGCAGCAGAAGCAATGTCAATGCTCTTTCATCAAGGTAATAATCCTGCAAAAACAAAGTTTTTTGTAGATGAAACCATCTTCCCTCAAACAAAAGATTTATTAGTAACTCGTTCTACACCTATAGGTATTGAACTGGTTTTCGGAGATTACAAACAAGCACAATTAGGCGAAAACTTCTTTGGTGCTATTGTTCAATACCCAAATAATAATGGAAGTATTGAGGACTACAAAGCCTTTATTGATAAAGCTCACAGCCTAGGAGCATATATCGTAATGGCTACAGATTTGTTAGCTCTAACTTTATTAACTTCACCAGGTGAGTTAGGTGCTGATGTTGCTGTTGGTAACTCTCAACGTTTTGGCGTTCCTTTGGGTTATGGCGGTCCACACGCTGCATTTTTTGCAACTAGAGATGAATTTAAAAGAGGTATTCCTGGTCGTATAATGGGTATTAGCATTGATGCTCAAAACAATCGTGCATTGCGTATGGCTTTACAAACACGTGAGCAGCATATTAAACGTGAAAAAGCTACTTCAAATATTTGCACAGCACAAGCTTTATTGGCTAATATGGCTGCAATGTATGCTGTCTATCACGGTGCAGAAGGCTTGAAAAATATTGCTAAACGTGTTTCAACAATGACAAATGTTTTAAGGAATGCCTTAGCAACATTGGGTTTCAAAAACAATAATCAATTTTTCTTTGACACACTAAACATTTCTTGCGAAGCAAAAAATATTATTGCAATTGCAGAGAAGCACAATGTAAACTTTAGATTCATCAATGAAACTCAAATTGGTATTTCAATTGATGAAACTACAACGCAAACTGACATCTTAGATATCGTTTACATTTTTGCAGAAAGCTTGGGTAACAACGAAGCAGAGATTGAATTTGATAGCGATGATTTGTTGACTAACATTCCAACATTTGCAACTCGTACTTCAACATTTTTAGAACACGCAGTGTTTAATTCACATCATAGCGAAAGCCAAATGATGCGTTATATTAAACAACTTGAAAACAAAGATTTATCTTTAAATACAAGTATGATTTCTTTAGGTAGTTGTACAATGAAATTGAATGCAGCTACAGAAATGATTCCTGTAAGTTGGGCAGAATTTTCTCAACTACATCCTTTTGTTCCAGCCAATCAGGCATTGGGTTATAAACAAATTACTGATGAATTAAGTGCTTATCTATGCGAGATTACAGGCTTCGATGCTTGTAGCTTACAACCTAATAGTGGAGCTCAAGGTGAGTATGCAGGATTATTAACCATTATGGCTTATCATAAAGCAAATAATAATGCTCATAGAAATGTTGTATTAATTCCAATTTCAGCACATGGTACTAATCCTGCAAGTGCTGTAATGGTAGGAATGAAAGTAGTAATTGTTAAAAGTAATGAAGATGGAACTATAGATATTGCTGACTTACGTGCCAAGGCAGAATTACATAAAGATAATTTGGGTGCATTGATGGTTACGTATCCAAGTACTTATGGTGTGTTTGAAGAGGGCATTAAAGAAATATGCAGTATCGTCCACGAATTTGGTGGACAGGTTTATATGGATGGTGCTAATATGAATGCACAAGTTGGATTGACTTCTCCTGCAACTATTGGTGCTGACGTTTGTCACTTAAACTTGCATAAAACATTTGCTATTCCTCACGGTGGTGGTGGTCCTGGAATGGGACCAATTTGTGTGAGAGAACATTTAGCAAAATATTTACCTGGTCACGTTTCTCTTGGTGGTAGTAATGCAGTAAGTGCAGCTCCATTTGGCTCTACTTCAATTCTTCTTATAAGCTATGCTTATATAAAAATGTTGGGATATGATGGTGTTAAATTGGCAACTGAATATGCTATTTTGAATGCCAATTATATGAAAGCAAGGTTAGAAAAACATTACCCAATTTTATACACAGGTAAAAATGGAACGGCTGCTCACGAATTTATTGTTGATTTGAGACCTTATAAACAAAGTGCAGGTATTGAAGCAGAAGATGTTGCTAAAAGGCTTATAGACTATGGCTTCCACGCACCAACAATGAGTTTCCCTGTTGCTGGAACAATAATGATTGAACCAACAGAAAGTGAAGATAAAGCTGAATTGGATAGATTTTGTGATGCTTTAATTGCTATTCACAGTGAAATAAAAATGATTGAAGATGGCAAACTAGACAAAACAGATAACCCTTTAAAAAATGCACCACATACACAAGCTGTTATTTGTGCAAATGAATGGAATCATTCATACTCACGCCAAGAAGCTGCATTTCCTTTGCCTTATGTTGCTCATAATAAATTTTGGGCAAGTGTGGCTCGTGTAAACAATACTTATGGCGATAGAAATTTAGTATGTGCTTGCGAGCCTACTGAAAGTTATGCTGAATAAGAGGAGGAGATCAGTCAATTAATGATATTAATAACCCTGCACATTGTGTGGGGTTTTTGTTTTATTGCAAAATTTATTTTATTGTTATTTATAATAATTGTTAAACCAATAACTGATTTTTGCTAGTTTAAGTTCTACGCATACACTTTGGTGCTTTACAATTACTTTCGCTGCTTTAAGAATAAATTTTACAGACTCGCCTTAGTAAAATTTTAGTTTATATAAAAGAAAATATAGGTTAAAGAAGTGTCAGACATCATTCAATTACTACCAGATAATATTGCTAACCAAATAGCTGCAGGCGAAGTTATACAACGCCCTGCAAGTGCTGTAAAAGAATTACTTGAAAATGCAGTTGATGCAGCTGCAACCGAAATTAAATTATTTATTACCGATGCTGGAAAAGCTCTTATTCAGGTTATAGACAATGGAAAAGGAATGAGTGAAACCGATGCTAGAATGGCCTTTGAAAGACACGCCACCAGCAAGATTAAAAATATCGAAGACCTGTTTCATATAAAAACAATGGGCTTTCGTGGAGAGGCTTTGGCAAGTATTGCAGCTGTGGCACAAGTAGAATTGAAAACAAAAAAGGAAGAAAATACAACTGGCACATACATAGAAATAGAGAATAGCACTGTTGTTAAACAAGAGCCTTGTGCTTTTAACAATGGTACTAGCATTAGTATGAAAAATTTATTTTTTAATGTCCCTGCCCGTAGGAATTTTTTGAAAAGCAATAGCGTAGAAATGCGTCATATTGTTGATGAATTTATTCGTGTGGCAATGGCTTTTCCTACAATCTTCTTTTCGTTAACTAGCAATGGACAGGAAGTTTTTCATTTAGAAGCGGGTAATCTTAAACAACGTATTGTGCAGGTTTTGGGAAGTAGTTACAATTCCAAATTGGTTCCAGTAAAAGAGCATACAGATTATTTAGATGTTTATGGCTTTATTGGCAAGCCTGATACAGCAAAAAAAACACGTGGTGACCAATATTTTTTTGTAAATAATAGGTTTATAAAAAGTGCTTATTTGAACCACGCTGTAAACACAGCTTATGACAGTTTATTACCAAAAGATAGTTTTCCAAGTTATGTTTTGTTTATTGATTTGGATCCAGAACAAATTGACATAAATGTTCACCCAACCAAACAAGAAATAAAGTTTGAAGATGAGAAAATAACTTATGCATTTGTGCAAAGTGCTGTTAAACATGCACTAGCACAGTTTAGCATTGCACCTAGTTTAGACTTTACGTTAAATGCAGATATACAAAGCCTCTCAGCAGTTAGTAATCCATTTACTGATGAGAAAAAAGATGCAACCACATCTAGTAGTCTTTTTAAAACATTTACTCAAAAAAATCAAGCACACTTTATAGAACGCAGTAGTAATAGTGAACTAAAGCACTGGAAGGATTTTTTTACGCCAGCTAAAGAAGAATCGGGAGTTAGGAATTGGGAATTGGGAAATAATGAGAAACAAGAAATAAGAAACGAAGAATTTATTACCAAACAGCAAATACCAAACAGCTTATACGAAGAAAGAGAAATAAAAAGCGAAAAACCTTTTGTACAACTACACAATACTTATATCATTTCTACAACACCCAAAGGTTTTATGTTAATTCATCAGCAGTTGGCACATGAAAGAATTTTATATGAACGTTATAGTAAAGCAGCACATCAACAGCAAACTGTTACACAAAAAAGTTTGTTTCCAATTAATTTGGAATTAGGTGTTGCAGATGCAGTGTTATTGAATGAATTATTGGATGATGTAAATGCATTAGGATATCACATAGAAACCTTTGGAAACAATAGTTTTGTAATACAAGGCACACCAGCAGATGTATTGCAAGGCAATGAAAAACACAGTGTTGAATTGTTGCTAGAACAGTTTAAACATTTTACAGGCGAAGTAAAGTTTAGTAAAAGAGAAAAACTAGTACGCTGCTTAACAAGACAAAATGCCATTAAAGCTGGGCAGCAACTTTCTCAAAAAGAAATGCAAACTTTAATTGAAGATTTATTTAGATGTAATACGCCAAATACAACTGTAACAGGCAACCCAACTTTTGTTGAATTTAAAGAAGATTATCTTGATAGAATGTTTACAAAGTGGTAAGACTAATTACAAACTATAATTTGAGATTTAATGCTTCTTTAGTTTATTCTTAAATGCCTTCTCAAACTTTTCTAATTTAGGTGCAATAACTATTCTGCAATATCCATTTGTACTACCATTGTTGTTAAAGTAATTTTGATGATAATCTTCGGCAGCATAAAAATTGGTAAAGGGCTCAACAGCAGTAACTATAGCTTTATCAAATGCTTTAACACTATCTAAAGTGGCTTTATACTTTTCTGCTTTTTCTTTTTGCTCCTGAGTATGATAAAATATTACACTTCTATATTGTGGACCATGATCGGCTCCTTGTTGGTTTAATGTTGTTGGATCATGGGTTTTCCAAAACACTTCAAGCAATTCATCATAAGTAATTTTAATTGGGTCATAAATAATTTGTAATGCTTCTGCATGTCCAGTTGTTTTATTGCAAACTTGCTCATAGCTTGGATTTACAACAGCCCCTCCACTATAACCACTTGTAACTTTTACTACACCTTCAAGCTGTTGAAATATAGCTTCGGTACACCAAAAACATCCATTGCCCAAAGTTGCTACTCGTAAATTACTATCTAGCTGAATTGTTGTTGTAGGTAACTTATCTTCCATTTTTTTTGATTTATTTTTTTGAGCACAAGACATTAAACTCATACTCACCATTATCAAACTCAATATAATCTTCTGCATAAAATAATTTTAAATAGTTACGCAAATTGTTTTTTAACCTTACAAATTATTTTTCTTCAGGAAAAAACAAAGCTTTTAACTCGTTGGCATCATTAGGTTTTAACTTGCCGCCTAAAATTAATCTCAATTGTCTTCGTCGCATTGCACCTTCAAACATAGATTGTTCTTCGGCTGTTTGAGGTACTAGCTGAGGAACAAGTCTTGGTTTATTATTAGGATCAAGAGCTACAAAAGTAAAATATGCTTCATTGCTTTCGTATTTGTATTGATGCAAATTGTCTTCGCCCCAAACCTTCAAGTGTATTTCCATACTTGTATTAAATGCACGAGTAACCTTGGCTTCAATATGAACTATATTTCCCAATTTTATTGGCGTTTTAAAACTTAAATTATCTACACTTGCTGTCATACAAGGAGCGTTGGAATGCTTTACTGCAACCATTCCTGCTGCAATATCCATCCAATACATTAATCTACCACCCATTAAATTACCAAATGTATTTGTGTCATTTGGTAATACAATTTCATTCATTACTGTAAAGCTATCTTTTACAAATTTTGATTCCATTTCTATTAAATTATTTAATCATTAATTCATCATCTTTTTCCAAAGTTCAGGAATGCGTTTTACCCAAACCATTTCTCTTTTCTTTTCGCTAAAATTAATTGCTGGAGTACCCCAATATACTGCATTTCCAGCCATATTCCCAACAACACCACTTTGCCCCATAACCACTGCACCACTTCCAATAGTAATGGTTTTGTTTACACCTACTTGTCCCCAAAGTGTAACACCATCTTCAATTACAGTCGCACCTGCAATACCTACTTGTGCTGCAAATAAGCAATTTTTACCAATACTTACATCGTGTCCTATATGCACTTGATTATCCATAACAGTTCCTGCACCAATGCGTGTGCTAGCAGTAACGCCTCTATCAATGGTGCAGCCACTGCCAATTTCAACATTATCTTCTATCTCAACATTACCACAACTTTTCATTCTTTTATACCAATGTTCTCTGTTCTTTTTTGTGTTATAATAAAATGCATCACTGCCAATTACAGTTCCACTTTGTATAACAACGTTGTTGCCAATTACAGTGTAATCTCTTATCGTTACATTTGGATGAATAACACAGCCAGAACCAATTGTAACATAATTACCAATAAAAACACCTGACATAATAATACTTGTAGAATCAATAATTGCAGTATCACTAATTGCTTTTGTGCTTGCAACAAATGGTCTAAAGGTATCTACAATTTTTAAGTATGCTTCAAACGGTGCATCAGTTATTAAAAGTGTTTTACCGCTTGGTATTTCTACATTTGAATTATTGATGATGATAATAGTTGCAGCACTTTGCAAGCATTTGTCATAGTATTTTGGATGATCAACAAAGCATATATCTCCAGCTTCTACTTTATGAATTTCATTAATACCAGTTGCTACATTTTTTTCGTTGCCAATAACTGTTGCATTAATTAATGATGCTATTGATTGCATTGAAAGTGATGATGAAAATTTCATTATTTTAAAATTAAAAACAAAAGTAAGTGCAAGTAGGAGTATAATTTTTTTTTGTAATGGATTATTATTGATATAAAAAAGTAATTGCTTAAAACGTAATCATAGTAATGCTTTCAACGAAATGGAAAATGTTTTCTATGTTTATTGTGAATAATGATACTGCTCAATTCACATTTTAATTTTTTTATGTTGATAAAAAAATGCACCTATTTTTTTGTAGTTATAAAAACTATATCTAACATTGTGTTGCGAATGAAATATTTCGCGTACTTACTAACCCATCCATATACAAAGTCCCGCTTTAGCGGGATTTTTTTATTGAATATAATTTATTTTATATTTGCTTGAAACCACTATAAATAAAGGCTTTGAATAAAAAAGTTTATTATATTATTTACAAACCATTTCAAGTGTTATCTCAGTTTAGTAAAGAAGAGAATAAAAAAACATTAGCTAATTTTTTTGATGTAGAAAAAGATGTTTATCCTGTTGGAAGATTGGATTATGATAGCGAAGGTTTATTAATTCTTACAAACGATAAACAACTTAATCATAAATTGTTAAACCCTTTGTTTAAACATAAACGAGAATATTGGGTGCAAGTTGATGGTACTTTAAATGATGAGGCTTTGCAAAAAATACAACAAGGTATTATTATAAATGTTGATGGAAAAGAATATAAAACAAAACCTTGTACGGCAAAATTATTTGACCAGGAGCCTAATGTTTATGCACGTTTTCCACCAATACGCATTAGACAAAATATTCCAACAAGTTGGATAAGTTTAATACTAACAGAAGGAAAGAATAGGCAAGTAAGAAAAATGACAGCTGCTATTGGTTTTCCTACATTGAGATTAATACGAAATAGTATAGAAAATATTGATTTAAATCCAATGCAGCCAGGAAGCATCGTTCAATTATCTCAACAAAAGATTTACGAAAAATTATTTAGTACTATTCATTAACTATTAACACAAATATTCAATCCCTTACATTTGCCTCTACACTTTATGGAAGATTTATTATATAAAATTGATAAACAAAAAATGCCGCAACACATTGCTATTATTATGGATGGCAATGGAAGATGGGCAGAGGAACAAGGACAAGACAGATTGTATGGACATTTTCACGGTGTAGAAAGTGTTAGAAATATAGTTGAAGGCTGTGCTGAATTGCAAATTGAGTATTTAACACTTTATGCGTTTAGTACAGAGAATTGGGACAGACCAGAAGAGGAAGTTAATGGATTAATGAGCCTGCTTGTTGAAACGATTAGAAAAGAAGTTCCTACGCTGAATAAGAATAATATAAAATTGCAAGTGATTGGTAATTTGGGAATGCTGCCTAATAGTGTTTATAACGAATTACAAGAAGCTTTAGAAATGACCAAAACCAATACTGGATTAACTTTAGTAATGGCTTTAAGCTATAGCAGCAGATGGGAAATAATTAATGCTGTACAAAAAATAGTTGATGATGTTAAAGTTGGTACTATAGCTAATGCAACTATTACAAATGAAATATTTGAAAAGTATTTATGCACTAAAAGTATTCCAGATCCAGAGTTGGTTATTAGAACAAGTGGCGAATACAGAATCAGTAATTTTTTATTATATCAATTAGCTTATGCTGAATTGTATTTTACCAGTACACGCTGGCCAGAGTTTAGAAAAAACAATTTGTATGAAGCCATCATTGATTTTCAAAGCAGAGAAAGACGATTTGGAAAAACAGGAAATCAAATTAAAGAAGAGCAGAATTGATTTTTAAACAATTGTAGTAATTTAAAATAATTACTATAAAACTAACGAGACCTATGCCCCTTAAAAATGGAGAACAATTGGTTGCATCTTATCCCAAAATGGCAATAACAGTTGACTGTGTTATTTTTGGATTTGATGATAATGAATTGAAAGTTTTATTGATACGCAGCGACCTTGAAAAATATCAAGGATTGTGGAGTTTATTGGGTGATGTTGTAAAAGATAATGAAGAGATTGATGCTGCAGCTTATCGTGTTTTAGATCAACGAACGGGGATGAGTGATATTTACCTAGATCAAGTGCGAAGCTTTAGTCATCCAAATAGACATCCTGGAGGACGTGTTGTTACTATTGCTTATTGTTCTTTGTTAAACATTAAGCATCATAGTTTTAACATAATCGATAATGAATTGCATTGGCACAGCGTTTCATCAATATCAGAGATGGCTTTTGACCATAAAGAAATTTTAGAAACTTGCCACCAATGGCTACAAAAGATGGTGCAAGAAAATCCACTTGCATTTAATCTTTTGCCAGATAAATTTTCATTAAGAGAATTACAAAACTTGTATGAAGCGATTTTAGGTGTGGAATTGGATAGAAGAAATTTTAGGAAAAAATTTGCTTCTATGAAATTGTTAATTGATTTAGATGAAATGGAACAAGATGTACCACATAGGCCAGGAAAACTATACCAATTTAATTTTGAAAAATATAATAAAAACACTAGAAAGTGGATTGGTATTGATTTTTAAAAACTATACTCTTATTGCATAAATCAATTCATCTTGGTATTCATCATTTTTATAAAAAGTTTTTTCAAACCTAGCTTCCAATATAAACCCACATTTTTCTAAAACTTTTTGAGATGCCACATTTGTTCCATAAGGTCTTGCAAAAATTCTATTAATATTAAATGTTTTAAATCCATAATCAATAACCTTAGGTATAGCTTTACTTATTATTCCATTGTTCCAAAAAGGTTCGGCAAGCCAATAACCTAACTCTGCATTTTTGCATTGCACGTCTTGTTGTGGGTGTACACCAATACCACCAATTGCTTCACTATTAATATCTATACAAAAAATATGATTGGGTGTTTTACTCATTGCCATTGCAATAAATTGTTTCGCATTTTCTATTGTGTAAGGATGAGGAAATTGGTTGGTGAGATTTTTAGCAATGTTATAATTATTAGCATATTTAGCTAAAGATGATGCGTCTGTTTCTTGCCAAGTTCTTAAAATAAAATCCATAAAAAAGTTTGAATTAAAAAACTATTACTTTGTATTTAGTAATGAAAAACAATAATAAACATATTTATCTATTTATTGTAGTAGTAGCCATCATCAAAATTTTCTTTTCTTTTTTTATTGAACTGGGAAATGACGAATCTTATTATTATACTTATGCATTACAACCTCAACTTAACTATTTCGATCACCCACCAATGGTTGGTTTTTTAATTAGACTAACTACATTAAACCTTGCTTTTGTAAACGATGTAACACTTAGGCTTGGAGCTATAATTTCTTGTGCAATTGCATCTGTTTTTATTTATAAAATCGCCTCATTGTTCTCTAATGAAACAGCTGGAAAATATGCAGTATTATTATACAATTTCTCAATATACACAGGTGTTATAGCTGGCTTTTTTATTATGCCAGATAGTTTGCAAATGCCATTTTGGTGTGCTGCTTTATGGGTAATGTGTTGTCTTATTTTTCAGCAAAAAGAGAAGCAAATTTTTACTTGGTTACTACTTGGTTTAGTTATTGGTATTGCAATTTTATGTAAAATACATTCATTGTATTTATGGGCTGGCTTTGGTATGTATATTATTTTTTATAAAACCAAATGGCTATTGAATTGGAGACTATATGTTTCTTTTTTGGTTACATTAATTTGTTGTTTGCCTATTTTAATCTGGAATATCCAAAATGATTTTATCACCTATAAGTTTCATTCAAAAAGAGTAACTCACACGAGTATTAATCTTGATTCTTTCTTTCAAGAACTTATTGGAGAAGCATTGTATCAAAATCCTATTGTTTATATAATAGTTATTTTGGGTGTTGTTAAGATAATTCAAAATTCAAAATTCAAAATTCAAAGCAAATTTTTATTTCCTAATTCACAATTTTTAATTTTATTGAGCATTCCAATGATTTTACTATTTTGGATGCTGTCTTTATTTAATGATATTTTTCCACATTGGAGTGGGCCAGGATTTATCCCTTTGTTTATAATATCAGCAATTGTTATTTCTAAAAGCAAGAATAAAATATTTCACTCAATGCCAGCAATTGCAGGTATTTTGCTCATAATAGTTTTTGCTACTGTTACGTTTTTAATACATTTTTATCCATCAAATTTTGGTAGCAAGAATAAAGAAAATTTTGGCGAAAGTTGCCCAACACTTGATATTAGTGGTTGGGAAAATATGAGTAATGAATTTTATATTTTGTATAAAAACGATATTAAAAACAACGATATTAAAAACCCAGTATTACTTATCAATAAATGGTTTCCTGCTTGCCAATTACAATTATATACTTCTACAAAAACCAAAATTCCTGTTGTTGCAATTGGTAATTTAGAGGATGTACATCAATTTGCTTGGCTAAATAAGCAACAACCACAGTTGCAATTGGGTAACGATGCTTATTGCATTGTACCATCAAATCAACCTATAAATGTGGCAAATTCTTATGGAAAGTATTTTGCTACAATTGAGCAACCACAAGTAATTGAGCAGTATAGGAGCAATAAAGTTGTAAGACAGTTTTATGTATTCAGATTGAAAAATTGCATTCAAATTCCACCACCTATTTTGCCCTAAAATATTTTTAACAAATTCATAAGTTTTCTTTAGGTTTTTTTTAAGATTTAATTGTTTTACTTTACATCGTAAAAAATAAATTAATATATGCCACATACAAAACAAGAAAAACACAAAATACTACTTTGCGAAGATGATACTAACTTAGGTCAAGTATTAAAAGAGTATCTAGAGTTAAATGATTATGAAGTAGTACTTGAAAGAGATGGTGTGCTTGGATTAGCTGCTTTTTCGCGAGAAAAGTTTGATTTATGTTTATTAGATGTTATGATGCCTAAAGTTGATGGATTTAAATTGGCAGAAAATATTAGAGATTTAGATACAGATGTGCCATTGTTTTTTTTAAGTGCTAAAACAATGCGTGAAGATGTGTTGCAAGGCTATAAACTTGGTGCTGATGATTATATTGCTAAACCATTTGACAGTGAAGTTTTGCTGCATAAAATAAAAGCTATTATTAAACGAAGCGATGAACAGATTGCTATTGCAGATAGTATTGAATATAATTTTGGAAAGTATCATTACATACCTCGTTTGCGTGAATTAACTATTGGCAAACAAACAATGAAACTAACTCCAAAAGAAGGTGAGTTATTGAGACTATTGTGTGCCCATAAAAGTGACATATTAATGAGAGATGATGCACTTAAAAAAGTTTGGGGTAGTGCAGTGCCAATATGTTTAATAGTAGAAGTATGGATGTATATGTTGCTAAGTTAAGAAAGTATTTAGATAAGGATGATAAAGTAGAAATTAAAAATGTTCATGGATCTGGTTTTAGATTGGTGATAAGATAAAAAAAGGGGTTAAGCATTTGCTTAACCCCTTTTTTTAAAAAGGCAACCCAATACCAAGTTGAACAGCAAAGTTTCTAACTTCTGTTCCGTTGGTTCTATATTCTATCAACGATGCATCTTTTAAATTAATCCAACCGTCATTGTATTGTCTTGCTGGGTCTTTTAATTTATATGCCACATCTACTCTAATTAAAAAAATACTAAAATCTAACCTTAAACCAGTACCCACACCAATAGCAACATCTTTGTAAAATCGGCTCAAGTTGAATTCGCTATTGGGGTTGCCATCATTCTTTTTTAAATTCCAAACATTACCCACATCTGCATATATAGCAGAGCCTATTTTAACAAAACTGGCATTAAAAATATTAAATCTATATTCAAAATTTCCTTCAATTCTTATATCTCCAAATCTATCTTTAAAAGATGAGGAGCTAGTATCGCTTAATATAGATGAACCTTGACCTAGTTGACGTAAACCCCAAGCCCTCATACTATTTGGACCACCAACAAAAAATTGTTTAAAGAAAGGTAATGTTGTGCCTATTTCGCTACTATTACTATAGTTTACACCTAATCCTCCAAAAAGTTTATAAGCAAATTCACTATTTAGTTTACTTGTTTTTTCTTTGTATTCAACTTCTAGTTTTCCGTAGCGATATACCTTGTTTTCAAGCGTTGTAAACATACCCGCAAGTAAACCAGATTCTTCAATGCCATATCTAAAATAATGCAATCTGTTACTATGTCTTTTGTTAATATAGGTTTGATAAAAGCTAAAATTTAAACCTACACCAATAACATTACCTGTGTTAAATGAAAGTTGTAAAAATGGATTTTGCTTAATTAAACTATCCAATCCAGCCAATCTATCTAAAGAGTACAGTTCGACATTTATAGGACTATACAGCCAGGTTTTATTATCTTTTTTAAATTCATATCCATAGTTCCCTGTAACACTTCTCAGTCTAAATAAATCTAACCTATCATTATAAGCTGCATTTACAGAAAGTAATGTTCGTTTATCACTTTGTTTAAACTCATCTTTTGTCATAAAATTATATGGCAAAATTTTCATTACACTTTTCATAGGTTTGCCTGCAATCATTTTAGGAAAACTATATGTTTGCCCAACAGTGGCAAAAAAAGTTTGTAATGTACTGCTGCTTTCGTTGGGACTAAGTTCTAGACCTGCACGTAAGGATGTAAATGACTGTATCGCTTGCTTCCACACATTTCTGTTTCTATAAGTAAAGTTTGCAGATATACCAATTAAATTGCCAGCAGTTAAGTCTCCTGTGTTTTTACTAAGCTCTGCTGTGTTTTCAATGCCATATTTTTTATCTGGCACCATTGCAATATGCAAATCCAATGTATCATTATCTCTCACAACAAACTTAGCATCAACCTGCTTCCAAGCACCTAATTTACCTATAGCTGTTATAGTGTTAAATAAATTGGTATTACTATAAACATCTCCTCGTTTAAAAAAAGTATATTGAATTAAAGGAGACAATTTTATGATTTCATTATTGAATTTTATGGTGTAGTTGCCTGTTGTGTGGCTATGCAACCAAAATTTATTAATGGTAGTATCTATTAAATCAAAATTTAGTGCTTGTGGATAATAGTAAATATGGCCAATAAAATATTGCTTGGAACTTATACCTGTCGTGTCTTTTCGTTGTCTAATAGTAACATCCCATCTTGGATTTTCTTTTTTACTTTTATTATATTCATCCAGTAATTTAATCAACTCAAAAGGATCTGTTGTTAAATCTAAAAATTTAGAATCAGTTGTATCAACCAAAGCATAAATATCATCTCTTCTAAAATTATAATATCCATTTCTATTAAACAAAGCTGTTAGTCTATCAAGTTCATTACTTATTTTTTGCTTGGTATAAGGTTCGCCTGCTTTTAGTAAACTAAACTCACTGTTTTGCATAGCTAGTCTTTGTAAATTACTATCTATTAAACTGTCTTTAACCGATTTTATGGTAATGTTTTTACCCAAATCTATAGTAACTACTGGTGTTATTCTTTTTTGTGTTCTTACAATTGTAATAGAAGTGTCGTAGTGAATGTTGGCATAATAATACCCTTGTGTTCTTAGGTAATTTTCCATAAACCTTGCAGTACGAACCAAGTTAGTAGAATCAAATACAGCAGGCTTATCAATAACCTTAGTATGAAAAAAGCCTATCTTACTTTGCTTTCTTATTTGTAAGCTATCATCCCAATAATTACCAAGCTCTGCAATGAGGCGTTTTTTTTCTTTAGCATCAATATTATTATTGATAACAATTTTATTATTGTAAACAAATGGCTTTGAGGGATAATTTTTTACTACAGTACAAGAACTAATTAAAATAGTAGCTATAAGTAAGAAATATAAATTTGCTTTTGAGATTGAAATAAACTGCATAATATGATTAGCAAAAACGAAAGTAAATATATTCAAACTTTATACCACAAAAAACAACGTAATGAACATAATTTGTTTATAGTAGAAACACCAAAAGTGGTGGAGGAAGTATTGAAAAGTGATTATCAGATTGAAAAAATTTATGCAACACAAGAATGGATTGATAACAATCCAACATCAATACCAATAAGCATTGTAACACAAAATGAATTGCAGCAAATCTCAGGTTTACAGACAGCAAATCAAGTACTAGCTATTGTAAAAATGCAGGAAGAAGCCAACTCAATACATTTAGAAAATAAATTGAGTTTGATTTTAGATGGGTTACAAGACCCAGGCAATTTTGGAACAATCATTAGAATTGCAGATTGGTTTGGTATAGCGAATATTATTTGCAGCAATGATTGTGTAGAAATATACAACCCAAAAGTTATACAAAGTACAATGGGTAGTTTTACTAGAGTAAAAGTAATTTACAGAGAGCTAGAAATTTATTTGCAAGAAAATAAATTACCAGTTTATGGAGCTTTATTAAATGGCACAGATGTAAGAAAAATCGTAAAGCCCAAAGAAGGTTTATTGCTTATTGGCAATGAAGGCAAGGGTATCAGAGATAGTATTTTACCTTACATTAACAATGCTATCAGTATAGAGAAGGTTGGGCAAGCAGAAAGCCTAAATGCTGCGATAGCAACAGGAATATTGCTATCGCATTTAGTACAATAAATTATAACAATAAGTGTGGTTTTGCTTCTGCTTGTCCTGCATTGGTTACAACCACAAACTCTGGTCTAAATTCTTTTAAGTTGTTGGCGCCGCCGTAGCTTAAAGCACTTTTAACACCATCCAATAAGCCAGCCAAAATAAATTTCACACCACCTTTAAAAGGTATTACAGTGCTTTCTCCTTCTACATTTCTTTGCTCTTGACCGTGCACCGTTTTGGTTTCTAAACTTGCAGCACCTCTGTATCTTTTATATAAACCATTTGGTTTTTCTATCATTTGTCCTGGAGCTTCTTTAGTACCAGCTAACAAACTACCTAGCATTACACAGCTACTACCTAGTGCTAATGCTTTGGCAATATCGCCACTTGTTCTTATACCACCATCTGCCATAACAGGGATACTAGAAACTGCAATAATGCTTTGCAAACAAGTTACATTAGGCACTCCAAATCCTGTTTTAACACGAGTAGTGCATAAAGAACCACCACCTACGCCAACTCTTAAACCATCTGCACCCCAAGCCTCTAAATCTTGTGCAGCTTTTGCACTAGCTATATTGCCTGCAATTACATCTACGTGCTTGGGCAAGGTAGCTTTTAATTTAGCAATAGCATCTTTAACGTTTTCGTGATGACCGTGAGCCACATCTATTAAAATAATATTTGCACCAGCATTTACCAATGCAACAGCACGTTCTGCAAAATCACCATTTGCACCTATAGATGCCATCACAGGAATTTGATGTATAGCAATATGATTATCTGCCCAAATTTTATTCACTCTTTCGTTGCTTAATGCTGCTGCAACTTTTGCTACATAATTGGCTTGATCTTCAATATTCATAAATCTATGAATACAACCCACACCACCCATAACTGCAATTTCAATAGCCATTTTGCTTTCGCAAACAGTATCCATACAACTTGCAACCAATGGAATACACAGTGAGTAGTTTTTGCTAAGTTTGGTAAAAAGACTAATGTTTTTGCGAGATGAAACTGATGAATATGCTGGTACTAATTGTATATCATCGTAGGTAAGAGCAGGATTGTACATAAACGTGTGAATTGTTTTTGGCAAAGAAAGATGAATATAGAATAATGATAAAATATTTTAAGATGAGACAAATATTGAGCTTCTTGTGTTTTACTCAAACTTCCATCAAAACATATTTAGTAAATGTTCTAGAAATTTAAAATTCGGATATAGTTTCATAAAATTTTACAGATGAATCAATAGTTTAAGATGCTGTTGTTGAGCATTAATTGATTTAAGCAATTGTGTATATACAATATAAAGCTGTTGTAACAAGCTGTTAAAATTTTTTCTACAAAGTCTAGTCCGTCTTTTTTGATTTGCATAAATGTTCAATGGTTCAAACATAATTGATATTTTTATTTAATTGGCAAAGCAACTTCAATAATGCTATTGAAGTAACAAGCTTAGTTGAGCTGGATTGACAACCTAGAAATATTATATTTTTACAGTTTTTAAGATTGAATGAATTATTTTTAAAAATGAATACTCAAATACACCCTAATAAAATCAAGCAATTATTCTTATTAAGTATCATTATCCTTTTATTTATTTTAATTGCACAAGAGTTATATTCAATGCTGGGGGCTTTTTTAGGAGCTATAACATTATATGTTTTACTGCGAAAAATGATGATAAAATTAGTGGTAAGTTACAATATGAAAAAGTGGTTAGCTGCTTTATTATTAATAATCATATCATTACTTATTATAGTACTTCCTTCTATTTGGATAGTCTCTATAAGCATAAAAAAAGTGCAGCCGCTTCTTAATAACCCAACACTATTAAATGAAACTTTCGAAAAAATACATACATATCTTTTACAAAAATTTAATATTGATATTTTAAATAAAGAGAATATTACAAAAATTAATGCCATTGTTTTTGGAAATGCTAAGAAACTTTTAGGAGGTACAATGTCCTCAATAGGTAATGTATTTATTATGTTTTTTGTGTTGTATTTTATGTTGGTTCAAACATTTGATGTAGAAATTTGGCTACGAAAAAACGTTCCATTCAAGAATAGCAATGTCACTAAAATAATTGAGGAAAGTAGAAATTTAATATTTAGTAATGCTGTTGGAGTTCCTGTAGTTGCTGTTTTACAGGGAATTGCTGGTTTATTAGGTTATTGGATTTTTGGGGTCAATGATTTTTTTTTTCTTGGGTTACTGACTGCTATTTGTTCAATGGTTCCTGTAGTTGGTGCAATGATTATTTGGATACCAATTG
>JAPLER010000351.1 GCA_026391115.1 Bacteroidota bacterium
GTTATTCGTTATATTGGTCCCAATGGTGCTGGCAAAAGCACTACCGTAAAAATTTTATGTGGGCTTATTTCTGACTTTGATGGAGAGGCTATTATAAAAGGCTATAACGTTAAAAAAAATCCATTGGAAGTAAAAGCTACTATTGGCTATATACCAGAACTTGCAGAGTTGTATGATGTGTTAACACCCTATGAATTTTTGAACATCATGGGCGACTTATATAATTTGCCAAGTAATGTGCTTGAAGATAGAATGAATATTATGTTGACTGCATTTGGCTTGCAGGATAATATGCACCAAAGAATGGATACTTTTAGTAAAGGAATGAAACAAAAAGTACTCATAACAAGTGGCTTAATACACAACCCAGATATTATTATTTTGGATGAACCTTTAAGTGGCTTAGATGCAAACAGTGTTATTATTGTTAAAGACTTAATTAGTAGACTGGCACAAGATGGTAAAACCATTTTTTATTGCAGCCATATGATGGATGTGGTAGAAAAAGTGAGTGATAAAATTGTATTGATAAATGAAGGCACTGTAATTGCTAATGGCACATTTGCAGAGTTGCAAGCACAACAAGGCAATGAAAGTTTAGAAACCATTTTCTCTCATTTAACATCTAAAGAAAACTTGGGCGATGCTGCAAGTAGTTTTATTAATGCATTAAGATAATGTGGTATTTATAATTCGTTTTATGACAATACAGCTTATACAGTAAACCAAAAACAATGAACAAGTTCAATAAATTTTTAGTTAATCTTTTTTTATTGCCTAAAGGCTTGTATAAAAAAATGGGTTGCAACATAAAACAGTTAGAAGCTATACTAGTGCTAAAGCTAATGATGGATGATAGAAGACCAAGTGCTTTTAACCAAATGAAACGCAATCAAAAACAAAAAAAGGAAATTACCAATGCCACTTTGTTTGGAATGATTGGTTCTTTAATGATGGGTTTGTTTTTTCTGATGTTTTTTATTTTTGATAATGATGTTTCCAACTTTACTATTTACTTCACTTCTTTTTGTGCTTTACTAGCACTAACATTAATCTCGGATTTTACCAATGTGTTATTAGATGTTAGAGACAACTTTATTATACTGCCCAAACCAGTTGGCGATAGAACTTTTGTGCTAGCAAAATTGCTGCATATTATTATACATATTAGCAAAATGATTATTCCATTAAGTGTGCCTGTGCTGGTATTTATAGGCATTTCAAAAGGATTTTTGGGCTTAATCATTTTATTACCATTGCTTGTTTTATTAACGTTGTTTACAGTGTTTTTAATTAATGCCTTTTACATTTTTGTTTTAAAAATAACTACTCCAGAAAAATTCAAAAACATCATTAGCTATATACAAATTGCATTTGCAATTGGTATATATGCTGCCTCTCAAATTTTACCAAGAACCATTGGAAAAATGGGAGGAAATTTTAATTTAGAGCAGTACAGGTTTACCAAATATTTTCCTACATATTGGTTTGCAAAATGCTGGAATACGCTGTACACACAACAGTTTGATAAGGTTGGTATTTTTTCCATTGCATTTACAGTGCTTGTTCCAATAGTTTCAATATGGGTTGTAGTAAAATATTTTGCACCATCATTCAATCAGAAACTATCTCAAATAAGTGGTAGTTCAAGTGAAGGTGGTAATACTAAAGTAAGTAAAGAAAACACTAATAAGAAACAGTATAGCAATTGGTGGGCAAAACGGATTGCTAAAACTAGCACAGAAAAAATGGGATTTATTTTTACTTGGAAAATGATGAATAGAAGCAGAGATTTTAAGATGAAAGTATATCCAGGTATTGGATATTTAATTGTATTAATATTCATTATGTTTTGGCAGAACAGTAATACTAGTCTTTCTCAAATTGGCAAAGCCATTCATGATCAAACTGGTAGTGGTAAAATAGCTTTTGTTTTAATCATATATCTTTCAAGTATTTTAATTTCATCTGCACTTGGTGGTATTATAATGAGCGATAAATACAAAGCAGCTTGGCTCTATTTTATAACGCCAGTGTATAAGCCAGGTCAAATTATTGCAGGTGCAGTAAAAGCTGTTACTGTAATGTTTTTTGTACCGTTGGCCATATTAGCAATTGTGTTAGGTATTGGTATTGCAGGTATAAATATTCTGCCTAATGTAATTCTTGCAATATCTAACCAATTATTAATTATTACACTTATTGCTATGGTAAGTATAAATTATTTGCCATTTTCTACAAGTGTTTATAAACCCAATTTTACAAGTGTTTTAAAAAACTTTGCTATGTTAATGCTTGCAGGGCTTGTGGGTGTTTTGCACTATGTTATTTACAACTATATGTGGATTGTATTGCCTATGATTGCTATATCATTAACAGCAACATATTTTTTATTTAAAAGTATAGGTAATTATAGTTGGAATAAAATTGTATCTGTTTACAGAGAAGATTAATTGTCACTAATAAACCCATCTTTTTTCATTTTTTTAAATACTGTTTTAACAACATCAGCTGTCATTTTTTCAACACCACTTGGGTCTGTTGTTTCTGTTAATCCTGTCCAAATAATTTTATCATCTTTTATTGAAAAAACGTTTATTTCTATATTGTATGTTTTGGTAGTTGTGTAATAACTGGGTGTTGAATAATTTGCCCAAGTTCTATAATAATAGCCACTAAAAGTTCTGTATTGTACAGGATAAGAAGATATATTTCCAGATGTATATACTCTTTCTCTATCAACATCTACTAAACGCATTGTTACAGCACCATCAAAGCCATCTAGTTTAATTTTATCTCTAATATTATCTTCATTTTTCTTGTTGAAATTTGCATTTAAATAATTGTAAGAAACTACACCTTTTCCATCAAGGTATCTAGCCATTTGGTCTTCTGCGTTGCGATTGTTAGTTTCATTTTTAAGCAAAGCTACTACCAGTATTTTATTGAGTTTATTTAACACAATTGTTTTATTAGGTTCGCTCCAGTTGCTTGTTATTCTTGTAGATGTACAAGATATAGCAAATACTAAACATACAATACAAGTTTTAAGCACTATGGTTTTCATAAATCAATTTTTAATATAGCAGAATAACTACATAGCAAAATTGATGGAGAATATATAGGCGTGTGTTATATAATAGTCAATACATATTGCAACATTCACACAAGTTGTTGCTATAGTTATTAGTTACGTTATAGCTTATGATTGTCTATGCTTGTAGTAATACTGAATAGCATCCATCACTTCATATTCAGTTTTATCTTCATTGCCATCAAAATGCAGGTGATTCAGGAAAAAACCATTTTCGCCATCTTTATAATATTCAAGATTGATGGTAAGTTTTTCAGTGTTGTTTTCGCCTATATATTCTTTGGTAATAAAGCTAGTTATATAATTGTTCCAGTCTGTTAACAATTGATTGTGTACCCAAATGCCTTGTTTATCTATTTCAATAAACATACTAGCATTTTTATCTTTTTTTGCTACAATAAGAATACTTAACACAATGAAAAATACGAGTACAGGAAAATAGGAAAAGCCTGATTGTGCAAATGAAGTGGCTAGTAAAATACCCCATACAAAACACAGAAAAGCCTTTAACAAAACCGATGCTGAAGCTCTCTTTACTTCAAAATTCTTTTTGGGGTTTATACTCACTTGCATAAATGAGGTGCAGGTTGTGGTTATTAAATCATTTTACCACAAAACTATTATTTTAAATGTTGCACAAAAGTTAAAAAAAGTTTTGTAAAGCACAATGCTAAAACCGAAAGATTAAAGCTAGGTAGTTGATTTTTATAGTATGTAAAAGCTATTTTATTTTATATTTTCTAGCTTCTTTTTTCGTAGGAACAAGCCCTTCAACATCATCTGTATCTAACATATAACTGATTACAAATAATACAATAGCTAAATATACAAGTATATTCAA
>JAPLER010000356.1 GCA_026391115.1 Bacteroidota bacterium
CAATATTCCTAATGTGCCTGGCACTAATTATCTTGTTAGAGTGTATGATTATAACAACAGTTGTAAAAGCGATGTCAGCAATACAAACTTTGCTGTAACTCCAGCAACACCATTACTTACAACGCCTAATGGTGGCGAAGTTTGGTGGTCAGGAATGACGAATTATATTTATTGGGATCCTGCTACATTTTATAGTAATGTAAAATTAGATTTTTCATTAGACAGCGGTGCAACTTGGAATATCATTACA
Source organism: Bacteroidota bacterium (assembly GCA_026391115.1). Taxonomy (GTDB): domain Bacteria; phylum Bacteroidota; class Bacteroidia; order Chitinophagales; family Chitinophagaceae; genus CAIVPM01. The sequence goes on from JAPLER010000356.1 coordinate 251, forward strand.
ACCAATGCAACATATACCAATGGCTTTTATCCTTGGACAATTCCACAAACATCTTCAACCAAATGTTTAATAAGGGCAAGTAATTCGCTCAATACAAGTCTTTATGATATTAGTGATGCAGTATTTACAATAAAACCAGCTATCACAATACTTACACCAAATGGAGGAGATCTGTTAGGTGCTTGTACGCAAACATCCATCACATTTGAAAAATCACCAGCTTACAGCAATGCAAATATTGAATACACTTTAAATGGTGGTACAAGCTGGACAAGTCTTGTTGCTAATAATAATTATGGAACAGCCAATACAACATTCACTTACAATTGGTCAATTCCTAATCTTTCTTCATCAAATGTTAAGATAAGAGTTTACCCAACTGGAAATATTCAATTAGGTGATAGTAGTAACGCTGCATTAACTATTAAAAAAGCTGTAACTATTGTACAGCCTGCTTATGGTGGCACTATGCAAGTTGGAACAAGCTATCCAATTAAATGGAAGTCTGAGGGTATTTCTAATTTGTTTGATATTGCTTATACTATCAATGGCGGCACAACTTGGACCAACATAGTAACAGCATATAATACTGCAACAAGTACTTACAATTGGACAGTTCCAAATGCTATTTCTACAAATTGTAAAATACGAGTGAGAGATAATGTGAATAGTTGTAAAGAAGATATTTCGCAACAAGCATTTATTATTTCTGCAACACCTGCACCACTTACAATTACTTATCCAAATGGTGGCGAAGTTATTCAAGGTTGTACTTTAAAAAATATAACATGGACAGAAACAGGAACACCAGCAGGTTCATACACTCTTGAGTATTCAGTTGATGCTGGAGCAACGTGGATAACATTTGCAACATCTTACACAACAACAATAGGTAGTTGTCCTTGGTACGTGCCTAACTTTTATACTAGTAGCAATGTATTGGTGCGTGTAAGTGCTTCAGGAAGCACAACTGTAAGAGATGTAAGTGATGCACTATTCACACTAAATAAATCATTATCAACAACCAATACTGTTAATTTATCAAGTTGCACAAGTGTTGTGTATAAAACAAAAACTTACACAACATCAACAATAGTAAGAGATACAATAAAAACTGCAACTGGTTTATGTGATAGTATTTACAATATTGCTAACATTAACATACAAAAAAATACCACTGTACAATCTTTAAATTATAGTGGTTGTCAATCGGTAATTTATAAAGGAAAAACTTATACTTCATCTATTACATTAAACGATACAACTAAAACTTTACAAGGTTGTGATAGTATTTATAATACAGTTTATATTACAGTTTATAACATTACACCAATAACGAATACACAAAATTTAAGTGGTTGTAAAAAATATATTTTTAATGGGATTACTTACACTACAAACACAACTCTAAGAGATACTTTACGTGGTATTTCAAATTGCGATAGTGTGTATAATATTATCAATATTACAATTAATACAAATTGTGTAAACTATATCAACACTGTGTTTACAGTAAATATGGTTAACTACTTAGTAACTGGAAATACCATTGATACTGGAGGTATGAGAATAGCAGGAAACTTTGCAGACTTGGGTATCAATCTTCCAAACTGGACACCAACTTCACAGCTTTGTAAACTAACAAAACAAGGCAGTTCAGACAATTGGAGCATTACTATATCTATACCAGATACTTCAATCAGCAAAACTTTATACTTCAAATTTGTTAATACAAATTGGGGTAAAAATGAAGGTATTGATTTTGGATCAGAATTAAAAAATACAACTACTTGTGCTGTTAACGATGGCTTTGGTAATTACAATAGATTTTTAAAATTACCTACAAAAGATAGTAGTGTAAGCTATTGTTGGGAAAGATGTGGATTGTGCAATACAACTGCAAATGCACCAACTGTAACAACTGGAAATATCACTTCAACAACTTCATCAATGGTAACTGTTGGTAACAATAATCTTGTTGCTACAGGTGGCTCAACAGTATTTTACAAAGGGTTATTGGTTTCTACAAATCCATTGCCAAACATCTACAACAATACTTTCAATTCATATTTTCATTATGCAAATCCAACATTAGGAACTTATAGTGTTTATATAAATGGATTGTATTCAAATACCCAATACTATGTAAGAGCGTTTGCAAGTAATGAAATTGGAACTACTTATGGCAATGTTATTCCTTTTGTTTTATGTGATACAGCAAAAACAGACTCTGTTAAGTTGATGGGGTGTGGTAGTGTTTTTTATAATGGAAATATCTATAATACTTCAACAATTAAACGTGATACATTAAAAACCACATTGGGTTGCGATAGTGCTTATAAAGTTATCAATATATCAGTTCAAAATAATACGGCAACCAATCAAACACAAAACTTGTTTGGTTGTGATAGTATAGTTTATAATGGCAAAACCTATACATCATCAAAAGTTATAATTGACACATTGAAAACAATTTTGGGTTGTGATAGTGTATATAAAACATCAAATATTAGTATATCAAATACGCCAATTATTACTGCAATTAATAATAATATCGCCTCATACATTGGAGGCAGTATAACATTTAATATAAGTGTATTAAATGCAGCTAATTTTATGTGGGCTGGGCCAAATGGATTTAGTGCTAATACACAAAACCCAACCGTTTTTATTGGTGGTAATGTAAATGCAGGAACATATTACATTACAATTTCAAATGGTACTTGTTTCTTGTATGATAGTATAATTGTTACCATCAATAATAATAGCTATACCATTAACGGACGCATTATTTCCCCATTAAATAAATTAATCAATAATACTGCAATAAATATTATAGGAGCAGCAAATGCAAATACGCTTTCGTTTGCAGGTGCTTATAAGTTTGATAATTTAATGAATGGAAATTATTTACTTAAGGCAAAGAAAAACAACGACATTGCCAAAGCCAATGGTGTAACTAGTGTGGATGTCTTGTTAACACAACGCCACATATTAAATACAACTAAACTCAACAGTGCTTACAAATTAATTGCTGCTGATG
>JAPLER010000230.1:0-3316 GCA_026391115.1 Bacteroidota bacterium
TGCAACAGGTGTATAGTGGCTCCAGTTGTCATTAATGGCTTTTATGGCAGCATCTTTAATATGTTGAGGTGTGTCAAAATCTGGTTCTCCCAAACTTAAATCTGTAATGTCAATGCCTTTGCTACGTAATTCACGAGCAAGTTTCGCCATTTTAAGTGTCTCAGGTTCGTTAAATTTTTCTAGTAAACTAGATAGATGTTGTGAATGACTCATTATGCAAACGATTGTATTGCAAATCTATGCGAATGACTGTTAGTTTTTATAAAAAAGTGAATAACTAACTTGTTATAGGCTGCAATTTGCACTAGGTGAGTAGTGCAACAAGAAACATAATAAAACTGATATACTTACATTTGTTATTTATTATAGTCAAGTAATACAAAATGAATAGGATTAAACAACTTTTCAATATTGAATATCCCATTATTCAGGCAGGAATGATTTGGGCAAGTGGTTGGGAATTGGCAAGTGCAGTAAGTAATGCTGGTGGTTTGGGGTTATTGGGTAGTGGTAGTATGTATCCTGATGTGTTAAAAGAACAAATAAAAAAATGTAAGGCTGCTACCAATAAACCATTTGGTGTAAATATACCTTTATTGTATGCTGATATTGAAAGTCATATTAAAACTATAATTGAAGAAAAAGTGCCTATAGTTTTTACAAGTGCTGGCAATCCTAAAACTTATACCCAATATTTGAAAGAAAATGGAATAAAAGTAGTACACGTTGTAAGTAGTAGTGTATTTGCACAAAAAGCACAAGCCGCTGGCTGCGATGCTGTTGTTGCAGAAGGATTTGAAGCAGGTGGACATAATGGGAGAGAAGAGACTACTACAATGGTACTTATTCCTCAGGTTTGCGATGCTGTTACAATTCCTGTTATTGCAGCAGGTGGTATTGCAACTGGAAGACAAATGGCTGCATCTTTTGCTTTGGGTGCAAGTGGTGTACAAGTAGGTAGTCGCTTTATTTGTACCCCAGAAGCGTCGTCGCACATTGCTTTTAAAGAAGCCATAATGAATAGCAAAGAAGGAGATACAATGTTGAGTATGAAAAAAACAGTACCTGTTCGGTTACTAAAAAATAGTTTTTTTAAACAAATAAATGAGGCTGAAAATGCAGGTGCAAGTGCTGATGAATTGGCAGCAATTCTTGGTAGAGGTAGAGCCAAAAAAGGAATGTTTGAAGGTGACCTAGAAAATGGAGAATTAGAAGTAGGACAAGTAGCAAGTATGATAAAACAAATAAAACCTGCTGGTGAAGTTGTAAAAGAAATATGGGATGAATTTGTGAGCACAGCCAGTGCATTAACATCACATACTTAATTACTTACTAATTTTTTGTTAAATACCTGCCATCAAGAATAAAAGACTAAAGACTTCCATATTTTCGCATCAATGACAAAAAAGAAACAGCAAGAAGAAGAAAAAATAATTTTGGTTACCAATGATGATAGTATTGCAGCCCCTGGTATAAAAGCATTGGCACAAGCTGCAAAACAATTTGGTAGGGTGGTAGTAGTTGCACCAGATAAACCTCAAAGTGGAATGGGGCATGCCATAACTATCAACAGCCCATTACGCTTGCAGCAAGTGAATTTTATTGATGGTATAGAAGCATACACAACTAATGGTACTCCTGTAGATTGTGTTAAATTGGCTGTAGATAAAATACTGCATCGCAAACCAGACTTGTGTTTAAGTGGCATTAATCATGGAGCTAACCATAGCATAAACGTTATTTATAGTGGTACAATGAGTGCTGCTATGGAAGCAGCTATTGAAAGTATTCCAAGTGTAGGGTTTTCGTTGTTAGATTATAGTATGACCGCTGATTTTGAGCCCTCAAAAATAATTGTTGAAAAAGTTGTATCTCAAATTTTAAATCATAAAAAATTAGATAAGCATTTGTTGTTTAATGTAAATATTCCTGCTGTTGCAAGTAATAAAATAAAAGGAATTAAAGTGTGTAAACAAGCTTATGCCAAATATGAAGAGAAGTATGATGAAAGACTTGATCCACATGGCAAAAAATATTTTTGGTTGACTGGGGAATTTATGAATCACGATAAAGGAAAAGATACTGATGTATGGGCATTGAAAAATAATTATGCAAGCCTTGTGCCTGTTCAGTTTGATCTTACAAACTATACATTAAAAAAACAAATAGAAAACTGGAAATTCTAATGCTTAAAGACAATACAAAATATGGTGTAGTACTTGGCTTTTTAGCCCCATTAATAGGAATGTTCGTATTTTATAAATGGAAGCTTAGTGTACTTTCTTTTAAAGAGTTTTTCCAATTTATATTAATGGAAAAAAAAATGTTGACTAGTATGATTACATTTTCATTACTTGCCAATGCAATTATTTTTACATTATTTATTAATACAGATAAAGACCACACTGCAAAAGGAATTTTTATATCAACTTGTGTGTGGGCTGTATTGGCAATTGTATTGAAGATTATGTATTAAAAAAATAAAATGTATTTTTGATTTAAATAAATGTTATGACTGCACTTCACCCACAATATATAAAAGATAGCAATGGTAATACTTCTATGGTACTTCTATGGTTGTATTGCCTATCACAGAGTTTAATAATATTATAGAAGAACTTGAAGATGTAGAAGATATTAAACTTTATGATGTTGCAAAAAGCAATGATACTGGCGAAAGAATACCTATGGAAGAGGTATTTAGAATTATTGAAGACAAACATAAAAATAGTTTGTAATGATTTACTCAATCAACTTCAGTAAACAAGCCTTTAAAGACTTAGATAAAATTTCTCCCCAATATTATTCTAATATTAAAATCGCCATTGGCTCTTTAGCAAAAAATCCAAGACCATTTGGATATAAAAAATTAAAAGGCAGAGACGCTTTTAGAATTAGAGTTGGAGATTATAGAATAATTTATGACATTTTTGATACAGAATTAATTATAGACATTATTACTGTTGGTCATAGGAAAGATGTGTATGATAATCATTAAAATTAACCATTAACAACTAATAATTGTCAAAAATAGCATTCATAACAGGAGCCACAAGTGGCATCGGTTTAGCCACTTCAAAAGTATTTGCTGGTGCAGGTTTCAACTTGATTATTAGTGGTAGAAATAAAACCATTTTATCATCTTTACAAAAAGAACTAGAATCAAAAGTTAAGGTAACTACTTTGAGTTTTGATGTAAGTAATAACGCTGAAGTCATTGCTGCTATTGATTCTTTAAGTGAAGACTGGAAACAAATAGACATATTGATAAACAATGCAGGAAATGCACACGGTTTATCATCAATAGAAAATGGTG
>JAPLER010000230.1:3369-3800 GCA_026391115.1 Bacteroidota bacterium
AACGTGCCATAGAAGCCATCAGTGAGGGAATGAGATTGGATTTAACACAACATAACATTAAAATAACCAATATTGCACCGGGTGCTGTTGAAACCAATTTTAGTAAAATTCGTTTTAAGGGCGATGATGAAAGGGCAAAGAAAGTTTATGAAGGTTTTGAACCATTGCAAGCACAAGATATTGCTGATGCAATTTTATATGCTGTAAATGCTCCAAGTCACGTAACTATTGCTGATATTGTGTTATACGCATCTGCTCAAGCTGCACCAACAACTATTTACAGAAATAGTTAAAAACTAAAAGTGAACAGTATGAATCGTAAAACACTTTTAGCAAATAATAAAACTTTTAACTATTAACTTTTAACCGTTAACTACAAAAAATGCTTACTTCTTCTCCATATATAATGTACAGCGATGGCAATGGAAATA
>JAPLER010000169.1 GCA_026391115.1 Bacteroidota bacterium
AATAACATTAGCCTTCATTTTATCAATTACTGTTGTTGCTGAAAAGAGTGTCCAATTCATACCAACATTATTTAATAAATCCGCTGGTATCATTTTATCAGAACCATAAAGGGAATAAAAAGATTTTAATATATTTTCAACTTGCCTGAATTGTTTTAGCAAAGTATTAGTGGTTTGATAATGGGTTTTATTTCTATCCAATTTTGATTGGTAATAACATAGATCACCACAATAAATTCTGTTGCCGTGAATAGCAAAATCCAGCTCACTTCCGCAGTGTTTACAATATTTTTCCATACTATCTAATTTTTAGCGTTTCAACAATTGCAGGAATTTTATTGCTGGTAGCATAACTCAATACATCAGACAATTTGTAATACAACTTTCCACCGCTTTTATAGTAGGTGATTAAGCGTTCTGCACGAAGCTTAGCAGCGAGCCTTTTTGATATTTTTAGAATACTACAAAAATCAAACTCGTCAAGAATAACCTCTTCAGGTGGTCTGATTGCCTTGTAAATTCTTTCGTCAATGTCCTTTAAAAAATCTTGTAATTCTGGAAATTTTTCTAAATATTTTTTCATTTTCTTTAATTTAATCCACAAAGAAAATCAAGATACTCAGAAGAAATCATTATGACCGTCTGAATTTTGCCGTAAGCATTACGGCAAAATTTATGGTGCTTTTTTAGGTTCTTATTGAATTTTTACTATTGGTAATCTTTAATGAGTTCTTTAAGCTTTTCAAGAAAAGATGCTCTATCCTTTTTTTTGATTTTTAATTGCTTATTTCTATCATCATAATCTCTATCTGTAAGATTAAACAATTCAAAGAAGGCTTTGCGTTGTGCTGTTATTTCATTATTAGTTTCGAGATGATTTATAAAGCCTGACTCTTTTAAAGCTACCCAAACTTCAAGTAATTGCTTTTCCTTAATTTTATTAGGTTTTTCATCATTAATTTTCTGTTCAATGGGTAATAAATAAAGCATATCAAGCTCTATCGCTAAATGACTATCCAACATTTCCATATAACCGTGTCTAACTTCCTGATGATTCTGTAATTCTTCCCTTGCTTCCTTTGAAAAAATGCATTGAACAAAACGAATAGGAATAAATTGTTGATCAGGATAAAGTTTAATAATTAGTCTTGCTTTTAGAAGTTCGTAAATTTTTGTTTCAATAGATTCTTCGCCTTGCACCAGTGTTTCCAAAAGACAAATAAGTTCATCAGTTGAAGATGAAAGGTAATCTTTAACATACTTAGCATTTCCTACCATTTGTATAGAAGAGATATTATATTGCTTCTCAAGATTATTAGCATCATCTGAATTAAAAACATCAGTTGTAATAAATTCCAGATTTCTAAATGATAATAATTGTGTTAATCTTTTAATGTTTGTAGATAGACTAACTTCTGCGTCTGTTTTATATGACCAATAAATCATTTTTAAGTTTTTATATATTAATAATTTTTTAAAATATTCCGGAATAATCTGAAAATTACTTCAACCCAAAAAATGTGCAAGACTTTAAAAAGCTTGAATATTTGGCAGTATTAAAGGATTAATTCTTGCGATTCTGACATATTCTAGAATATGTCAGAATAATTTCGATAGTTCTGCTATAACCTAAAATATGTCAGAACATTATTGATACTTCTGAAATGAATTTTTATGTATTGTCTTTATTTCTTTCACTAAACTTATTGGCTGCAATACTTTTATGTATTCGCCAAAGTGAAGAATCTCTTGAATAAAATCGTAGGTTATAGCAAGTGAAAGTTCAACAATAATTTGCTTACCGTTATCTTTTATTATTTTTTGAGAGTGATGTAGTGGATAGTTTTTTACATATTGCCCTTGCTGAAAAGTAAATGCTAATTGCACCGTTTGTGGCTTGCCGTCTTCAACATTTAAAATGCCAAAACAGTTGCTGAACATTTCATTAAAATCGTAATTGTATTTTTCTTTAAACTTGGTTTTAGTAATTTCCAATTCATCTATTCTATCTAAACCAAAAGTTTTAAATGCTGCGTCTTTTGTATCAATGGCTAATAAATACCAACGCCCCTGACTTTCTTTTAAAGCTAATGGATGCACTTTTCTTTCTGTTAAAGTATCATCCCAATATTTATAATGCTTGAATTTTAAAATCAACTTGCTTTTTATAGCATATAGTAAACCATAAAAATGCTCTAAGCCTTTTGGTTTTCGAGTTTCAAGAAAAACATATTGATGAAACTCTTGCGATGCTTTAATGGCATTAATAGTTTGATAAGAGTCTAACAGCCTTTGGCTGCGTTGTAAATCTTCACCCCTTTCTTTAATATAATATCGTTTATCACCTTTGCGTTCGTTGGCAATTTCAATATCTAACTGCTCATAAATATCTTTAATATCTCGTTGAAATGTTCGAATAGAAATAGTAAAATCTTTATCTTGAATATCGGCTTCACATTCTAAATAATTTGCAATTTCTTGAAAGGTAGCTGGGCTTTTTTCCAGACGTTTTATTATAAGTGAGTATCTTGATAAAAATGTTTGTTTAGGCATAATATTTTTTTAGGTCGTTTCTATTTTATATGAGTTTCAAAATTAGCCCACCTTTGCTGGTTGAATAAACCCAATGGCAGTTCTTTCATTTTTAAACTGATACGCTTCTTCTTTAGTATTATAAATTTCAGCAAGAGTCATAGCCTTGTTAGTATAATAATTTGTTACACCAATTTCTTGCAACAAAGCATTTGATTTTACAATGGATAATTCTTTAAACTCATACAATGTTTGTAATCTTCCTTTTCGTAGCAAAGCTTTATCAATATTAGCTATTTGCGTATTAAATGTTGCAATTACTTGTATATTCAAACACTCACCAAGTAATCCATCAGTTAAATTTAATAAGGTTGAAATGCTGCTGTTTCTTCCACTATCTCTTGCAGTTATTAATTCTTCGGCATCTTCAATTACAATTACAGATTTGGAATTTCTAATTAAAAAACTCATCAGTTCGGGTGCATCTAAATTGCCAGCCAACTTTGGAGACATAAAGATTACTTTTTTATTCATATGATGAATTAAAAACCTTATGTATGTGCTTTTGCCAGTGCCAGGTGTACCGTGAAATAAAAACAAACCATTAGCATCTTTTTCTCTTAGTTTTTTAACCATTGATTTGTGCGTTTCAACGATATCATCGTTATAATTTTGAATAAGATTTAGCTTAGGCTTTTTTATTTTTATAGCAGTTGTTCTTAAACCATCTAAGGTTTGGGTTACTAAACAAATTTCATTTGTAGTAGCTTTTTTTCTTAGGGTAAATGTTTTTGCCCAATCAATCCATTGTTGTGCATAGATTTCATTTTCTGGAGCAAAAGCAATGCACACACTCTCGTCTTCTAAATTTACAACAGTGCCGTCTTTCATAAAATAAATTAAGTCTGCATACATCATTTTATTCACCTTTCTGCTATACTCTTGTCTGAAATGTATTTTTAAAACCTCATCATTTTTTTGGTTGCATATTGCGTCTATCATTTTAGAACAATTGATGTTATCAATGCCTTTCATATTAGGTATCTGTTTATAATAGGCGTAAAAAATTCGTTTAATATTAATATAAACATTGCTGCCTTCAAATAGGCTATAAGATTGTAGTTCCTTATTGAAAGCTGTTTTGGCACTTTCATTTATTTGCTGCACAAATTCTTCTCTGGTGGTGGGTGTCATATATTTTTAATTTTAGATTGCAAACATAAAATTCATAAACGCCAAGATGTGTCGCTTATTGAATTATAACAAAAAAAATAAAAATAATTTGCAACGTCATAATTTGTCGTTGTGTTAAACCACTTTTACATTCAATTTAAGTATAATGATTAAAAAACCACCACGCCACCAATTGTCTAAAACAACCTTTATGTATGGTTGCCAATGTCCAAAAAGACTATGGCTTAATAAATTTATGCCAACTGCTAAAGATGAGCCTGATGAAGCACAAACTGCCATTTTTCAAGGAGGAACTAATGTAGGTTTGCTAGCACAGCAAAGGTTTCCAAATGGTGTAGATGCAAGCCCAGAAACTTATTTCGAATATCAAAAATCAGTAGTTAAAACTGCTGAACTTATTGAGGCTGGCGAAACCATTATTTATGAAGCAGCATTTCAGTTTAA
>JAPLER010000027.1 GCA_026391115.1 Bacteroidota bacterium
GGTGGTAAAATTCCCCTTCTGTGAAGGGGTGCAGGGGTAGTTTAATAAAAGGTAGTTTAATAAAAAATGCAAGGAGTATTGTGCCATTGTTTATCGCCTGAGTAACAATGACGAATGGAAAAATTAGAAACACCCCTAGCCACTCTACAAGAGGGGAATTTGGAATCCAGAGGAAGGAAATATTAAGGAGAGTTATATTTTTGTGTTAGTAATTAATCTTCTGTAAGTGGTTTAAATTCCCCTTCTGTGAAGGGGTGCAGGGGTAGTTTAAAAAGATAGTTTAATAAATATGCAAGAAATACTTACACATATTAATCAAATACCTATCCGAAAAAACTTCATTGATAACTTACCCTATAACCCCACACTTAAACTACTTGCAAGAGAAAAACGTAAAGCTGGCATTTTAAGTGAAGTATTATTTTGGCAACAGGTTCGAGCCAAACAATTTCATAATATTGATTTTGACAGACAAAGAATAATAGGTAATTATATAGTTGACTTTTATATAAAAGCACTTGGATTGGTAATAGAGATAGATGGCATTAGCCACGAGGATAAAATGGAATATGATACAGAAAGGCAGCGATATTTAGAAGCACAAGGTTTAAAAGTTTTTAGAGTAACTGATGGTGAAGTAAAGAAAGAAATTTTAGATGTTATGGAACGATTGAAAGCATTTATTATTGATGCGTATGGAATAAGTATTTAATCATTTGTGTAATTGAAACCACCCCTGCACCCCTCCAAGGGAGGGGAATTAAAACCAGCCCCTAGAGCAATGCTCGTAACCTTCGCAAAAGCGTTGCTTTTTATCGGTTATTTCCAAGAGAGGGGAATTGGAAGCCTCCGCAACAAAAACATATTCACAAGCTTAACCTTCACTATACACCTAGCCCCATCAAGGCACCATCAGAAAATGAGCTGTATATCATTTTCTGGGCACTTTTTTGTTTCTTTTTTGTGCAAGCAAAAAAGAAAATAAAAAAATAGAGGTTTCCCTACTCAGGTTCGTACCCACAAATCAGCAAAAAATCACCCCTAGAGCAATGCTCGTAACCATCGTAAAAGCTTTGCTTTTTCTCTTTTACCTCCAAGGGAGGGGAATTTATAGCGAGTTAAAATAACATTGTGATAAATAATAATTAAATTCGCAAATGCAAGAAACCTATATATTCCTTTCTGTTATTGCCATTCTATTAATCGTTATTCTGATTCGTGTTTTTAAAAAAGAAACGAAAGAAGAAAGCATAGAACTAGCTGCAATAAAAAATTCGATAGCAGTCCTCACACAACATTTAAAAGACACTGAAAGAAATTTAAAAACCGAGTTTGTAACCAATAGAAAAGAAAGTGCAGATATTGCTACAAGTTTAAGAACAGAACTGGGTAACCAATTGAATCAATTTACCCAAACATTTTTAGAGCAACTGACTGTGCTTACAAAATTGATTGAAGAAAAATTTACCGCTTTTCAAAATGTAATTGACAACAACAATAAAGACAGCAGAAAAGAACTGAAAGATAACTTAGACCTTTTTAAAAAAGAATTAAACGATGCTTTAAAAGATTATAAAGACCGATTGAAAGAAGAGTTTGTTGCTTTTGAAAAGCATCAAGCATTGCAAAACGAATCGAACAATGAAAAGTTGAACGAGATAAAAACAACTTTGGAAAGCTCCATCAAAAATTTGCAGCAGGGCAATGAAAAGAAGTTGGAGGAAATGCGAAACACGGTTGAGTCGTTTGAATTAGTGAGTAAAAATTTAGAATCGGTGCAAAAAGGTTTGGGCGAAATGCAATCTTTAGCAGTTGGTGTGGGTGATTTGAAAAAAGTATTAAGCAATGTAAAAACAAGAGGCACACTTGGAGAAATTCAGTTGTCGAATATTTTGGAACAAATACTTGCACCCGAACAATATGAAATAAATACCATCACCAAACAAGGCACCAACAATAGGGTTGAGTTTGCCATTAAGATTCCACAACAACATCAAGACAATAAAATGTTGTTGATGCCGATTGATTCAAAATTTCCGATAGAAGATTATTACACTTTGCTGGCAGCGTATGATGCAAGCGATGCAGTAGCGGCAGATGCAGCAGGTAAAGCATTAGAAAATGCTATTAAAAAAGCAGCAAAAGATATTCACGAAAAATATATTAACCCACCCGATACTTCAGAAATTGGCTTGTTGTTTTTACCCATAGAAGGTTTGTATGCAGAAGCCGTGCGTCGCCCAGCATTAATGGAAACATTGCAAAAGGAATATCAGATTATATTAACTGGTCCAACTACTTTATCTGCCATTCTTTCTACCATTTCTTTTGGCTATAAAACAATGGCACTCGAACAAAGAAGTGGTGAGATAAAGAAAACATTGAGTGCTGTGAAAACAGAGTTTGGAAAATTTGGAGACGTATTAAAAAAAGCACAGGAAAAAATAAATAAAGCCAGTGAGGATATTGATGAATTGGTTGGTGCCAGAACAAAAAAAATTAATGCAAGATTGAAATCGTTTGAAGAATTGCCAGCAGCTGAAACAAAGTCTCTTTTGGATGCGAATAATGAGATGGATGTAGCTGATGAAAATTAATCACCCTTGCACCACTTAGCAGGAGAGGAATGTGAGCCGCCACAACCCAAACATATTCCACAGTTTAATGTTTACTATGTATCCAAGCCCAATCAGGGTACTATCGGAAAATGAGCTGTATATCATTTTCCGGGTACTTTTTTGTACAAGCAAAAAAGTAAAGAATAAAAAACATACAATGTTTAAGCTTCCTAAGACAAGAACCTTCGAAATGACAAAGATAGATTTCTCCTATCGTCGAAATGACGAAGAGAAGCAAAAGCCCAATCTTTACTATGCATCCAAGCCCAATCAGGGTAGTATCGGAAAATGAGCTGTATATCATTTTCCGGGTACTTTTTTGTTACTTTTTTGTACAAGCAAAAAAGTAAGGAATAAAAAACATACAATGTTTAAGCTTCCTAAAGCAACAACCTTCGAAATGACGAAGATAGAGATTGCTTCTTGCCTCGCAATGACGAAGAGAAGCAAAAAGCTCAATGTTTACTTTGGACCCAAGTCCAATCAAGGAATCATCAGATTTCGGGGCTGTATTCCGAAATCTGTGTATTTTTTGTTACTTTTTTGTACAAGCAAAAAAGTAAAGAACAAACACACACAATGTTTAATCGTCCCAAGACAATACCCCTGAAACGCTGTGGTAAAAAAGCTGCTTAGCAATAACATTACACACCCACTCCATCTCTTTCGACATCAGAATGGAATATAAAAAAACAGAGCTCCTGTAAGGAAGCTCTGTTGAAAAGAATTGAGAATAACAATTATGGTTTTGTGTTGCTGGTTTCTTTGGGCAACGGAATAGCATTGTTTGTACTTTCTGGTTCTATATTTTTAATAGCTTCAACTGGTTTTAGCATTTTTAAAGTATCGTTAACTGGTGCAGGTTTAGGAGGGGGTGGTGCAGGGTGTTTGCTGCTCAGCAATTCCACATCAAATAATAAAATAGAATTGGCAGGAATACCTTTTGGATTAGCTCCACTTCCTGGACGTGCCTGTGCACCATAAGCCATTGTAGAAGGGATATAAAACACTGCTTTAGAGCCAGTTTTTAAAAGGGCTACACCTTCGTCCCAACCTTTAATAACCGCACTTCTACCCAATGGAAACTGGTAGGGTTGTGTGTGTTTAAATGCAGTATCGGTATTGCTGTCAAATTTGGTTCCATCCAGCAATGTACCTGTATAGTTCATAGAAACACTATCGCCAGTCATAGGTTTTTCTCCCGTGCCTTCTGCTGTAATGGTATAATATAAGCCAGATGCTGTTTTGGTAGGTGTTAAGTGGTTTTTGGTAAAATAAGCTTTTAGTGTTTTATCGTCCTTGGCTAATTGCTTGGCTTCTGCTGCTTTTTGTTTTGCCTGCTGCTCTTGCATTTGTTTCATAAAAGCTGCTTGTTGCTCTTTTTGCACCTGCTCTTTAGATTTGATAGACACCAGCTTAATAAAATACTGCACTTTATCGCCGGGTTTAATAAAATCGGGCATCTTAGCCTTCGAGCCTTTAAATAATGCTACTGCATCTACCACACAGGTAATGCTGTCTCCGGGTGTCATTAAACTGATGGCTTCAATCAGGTCGCCTTTAAAAGAAGGTTTTGTTACACCATAAACACCTGGTTTGCCTTTAAATGCAATAGCTGTGCTGTACACGATTCTGTTATTACAAAATGATTGCATACTCAGCGAAACCTGATCCCCTTCCTGTGGGTTGGGCGTAGAGGTTTTATTAATGATAAACGCATACTTTAATTGTGGGTTAATGGTTTTGTAAGTGAAGTTACTTACAGGTGGGGGAGCTGGTGGTGGAGGCGGTCCTGGCTGGTTATTTTGTGCTATTGCAGCAATACTTACCATACAACTGGCCATCAGCAAATGAAGTCTTTGTAGTTTCATTTAGTTTAAAATTTATAGGTTTTTTTAAAGTTTGAGGGGGCAAAAATAAACAAATGTTAGATAGCAGAGCACATTTGGTAATTAGAAAATAATAATGGAAACGCCCAATTCTCATATCCGTGCTTTTGTGGTAAAAATAATCACTCCTTATAGAAACTCCCACGTAACTCCCACGTAACGCCCACGTAACTCCCACTTAGGATTATTGATGACTTACAAAAACAACGACAACGGGACTTAGTTAGTCAATATCAAATTTGCTGATAACCGTAAACGGATAAATAAAAAAACCTCAAAAACTTTTCCCCACATATACATCAAAACCCCTACTTTTGCCAACCTTATTAATTTGGGTTAGGTATCGCTATATACACTAGGGGCTTTGTAATAGCTTTAAAACCACGTCTTCATTAGCAAAAAACAGGATTTTTATATATGTCTACAAACACAATCAACGGCAGAATTAATTTTGGTAAAACAAAACATCTTGCCGACACTCCTGATTTATTAGATATTCAGTTAGAATCTTTCAGAGAGTTTTTCCAGTTGGAAACAACACCAGACAAACGTAATCACGAGGGTTTATTTAAAGTATTTAAAGAAAACTTTCCTATTACTGACACACGTAACATCTTCGTGTTAGAGTTTTTAGATTATTTTATTGATCCACCACGTTACACTATAGTAGAGTGTATGGAGCGTGGTTTAACTTACGCTGTGCCTTTAAAAGCCAAATTGCGTTTAAGTTGTAACGACGAAGAGCACGTAGATTTCCAAACCATCGTTCAGGATGTGTTCTTAGGAAACATTCCTTATATGACACCAAGAGGAACATTTGTTGTTAATGGTGCTGAGCGTGTAATTGTATCTCAGTTACATCGTTCACCAGGGGTATTCTTTGGTCAATCTACTCACCCTAATGGAACAAAAATCTATTCGGCACGTGTTATTCCTTTTAAAGGAGCGTGGATGGAGTTTGCTACAGACATTAACAATGTGATGTATGCCTACATTGATAGAAAGAAAAAGTTCCCAGTAACTACATTATTACGTTCTATTGGCTTTGAAACGGATAAAGATATTTTGGAATTGTTTGGTATGGCAGACGAAGTAGCTGTAGATGCCAAAACATTAGAAAGTTATTTGGGTAAAAAATTAGCTGCTCGTGTGTTACGCACTTGGGTAGAGGATTTTGTGGATGAGGATACTGGTGAGGTGGTAAGTATTGAGCGTAACGAGATTGTAATGGAGCGTGATACAGTTTTAGATGAAGATGGTATTGAAACTATTGTTGAAATGGGTATTCAATCAATCTTTATTCAAAAAGAAGAATTGGGCGGAGACTATGCTATCATCTACAACACATTAAATAAAGATACTTCAAACAGTGAGTTAGAAGCGGTACAGCACATTTATCGTCAATTGCGTGGTGCTGATGCTCCAGATAATGAAACTGCTCGTGGTATTATTGATAAATTATTCTTTAGTGATAAGCGTTATGACCTTGGAGAAGTAGGGCGTTATAAAGTAAACAGAAAGCTTGAACATCCTATTCCTTTAGAGAAAAAAGTATTAACAAAACAAGATATTATTGAAATTGTTAAATACTTGGTACGTTTAACAAATGCTAAAGCAGAGATTGATGATATTGATCACTTATCAAATCGTCGTGTAAGAACAGTTGGAGAACAATTGTATGCACAATTTGGAGTAGGTTTAGCTCGTATGGCTCGTACTATTCGTGAAAGAATGAACGTAAGAGACAATGAGGTATTTACACCAGTTGACTTGATTAATGCTCGTACATTATCTGCTGTTATTAACTCATTCTTTGGTACATCACAGTTATCTCAGTTCTTAGATCAAACCAATCCATTATCAGAAATTACGCACAAACGTCGTATTTCTGCATTAGGGCCAGGTGGTTTAAGTAGAGAAAGAGCTGGTTTTGAGGTGCGTGACGTACACTACTCTCACTACGGTCGCTTATGTACTATTGAAACACCAGAGGGACCAAACATTGGTTTGATTTCTACACTTTGCGTACACGCTGCTATTAATGATATGGGCTTTATAGAAACCCCTTATCGTAAAGTAGACAACGGAAGAGTGAATTTGAAAGAAACTAAATACATGAGTGCAGAGGAAGAAGAAGACAAAAAAATTGCACAAAGTAATACACCAATTGATGATAAAGGTAATTTCTTAGAAGAGAAAATTGTAAGTAGAGATACAGGCGATTTCCCAATCCTTGATAAAGCAGATGTTCAATATATGGACGTTGCACCAAATCAGATTGTAGGTTTATCAGCTTCTCTTATTCCTTTCTTGGAGCATGATGATGCCAACCGTGCTTTGATGGGATCGAATATGCAACGTCAGGCTGTACCATTGATAAGAATGGATGCACCAATTGTGGGTACAGGCTTAGAGGCAAAAGCTGCATTGGATGCTCGTATCCAAATTCACGCAGAGGGGAATGGAGTTGTAGAGTTTGTTGATAGTAAAGAAATACATATTCGTTACGATAGAAATGATACAGACAGATTGATTTCTTTTGATAATGATTTGATGGTTTACCAATTAACTAAATTCGTTAAAACCAACCAATCAACTTGTATCAACTTGCGTCCTGCTGTTAAAAAAGGACAAAAAGTAAAAAGAGGTGATTTCTTAACTGAAGGTTATGCTACTCAAAACGGCGAATTGGCTTTAGGTAGAAACCTTGTGGTTGCTTTTATGCCTTGGAAAGGTTACAACTTTGAGGATGCGATTGTAATTAATGAAAAAGTTGTGCGTGAAGATTTATTTACTTCATTGCACATTGACGAATATGAATTAGAAGTTAGAGATACTAAATTGGGAGAGGAAGAGTTAACTAATGATATTCCTAACGTAAGTGAAGAAGCTACTAAAGACCTTGATGAACATGGTATAGTGCGTATTGGTGCTACAATTAAAGAAGGTGATATATTAATTGGAAAAATTACACCAAAAGGTGAGAGTGATCCTACGCCTGAGGAAAAATTATTACGTGCAATCTTTGGCGACAAAGCAGGTGATGCTAAAGACGCTTCTTTAAAAGCTCCTAACGGAACTGAAGGTACTGTAATTGACAAGAAATTATTCCAAAGAGCTGTAAAAGATAAGAATTCTAAAGTACGTGAAAAAGCTGCTCTAGAAAAAGTTGAGAAAGCATATCATATTGTTGTTGACGCTTTAAGAGAAAGATTGAACGACAAGTTAACTACGCTTTTAAAAGAAAAAACTAGTGCTGGTGTAACGAATAGTTATGGTGAAGTATTGATTGGTAAAGGGGTTAAATTTAATGCTAAAAATATTTCATCTTTAGATGTACATGGCATCAATCCACTAGGCTGGACAGGTGAAGAAAGTACTGACCAATCTATCAATATTTTATTGCATAACTATACTATTAAATTTAACGAAGAGTTAGGTAGATTTAAAAGAGATAAATTTAACATTTCAATTGGTGATGAGTTGCCAGCTGGTGTGTTAAAACTTGCTAAAGTTTACCTTGCTGTAAAACGTAAATTAAAAGTGGGTGATAAAATGGCGGGTCGTCATGGAAATAAAGGTATTGTCGCTAAAATTGTTCGTGCTGAGGATATGCCATTTATGGAAGATGGAACACCTGTTGATATCGTATTAAATCCACTGGGCGTACCTTCAAGGATGAACTTGGGACAAATTTATGAAACCATTTTAGGTTGGACAGGTTTGAAACTAGGCAGAAAATATGCTACTCCAATTTTTGATGGTGCAAGCACTACAGAAATTGAAGATTTGTGTAAAGAAGCTGGAATTCCTTTAAATGGTCACACACATCTTTATGATGGTGAAACAGGAGAAAGATTCCACCAAAAAGCAACTGTAGGCGTTATTTATGTAATTAAATTACACCATATGGTTGATGATAAAATGCATGCACGTAGCATTGGACCTTACAGCTTAATTACTCAGCAACCTTTAGGGGGTAAAGCTCAGTTTGGAGGTCAAAGATTTGGAGAGATGGAGGTTTGGGCATTAGAGGCTTATGGTGCTGCTAACATTTTGCAAGAATTATTGACACTTAAATCTGATGATATTATTGGTCGTGCAAAAACTTATGAAGCTATTGTAAAAGGCGATAATATACCTAAAGCTGGCGTGCCAGAATCGTTTAACGTATTGGTTCACGAATTAAGAGGTTTAGGTTTAGATTTAAAATTTGAGTAAGATTTATCATCTTAAGATATACAAAAGAGCTGCTTCATTTGAAGCAGCTCTTTTGTTGTAGAGCATCATTTGCTTGTTTATTAAAAGTCGTATAAATATTATTTGGTTCACTTATTTTTACAGTACAAAAAATAGTACTATGAAAAAGAATATGCTATTTGCAATTTTTATTATAATATGCTCATCATCTTATGCACAAATAAGTAACGATAATGATAAAGCTATAGGATTTAAGTTTTATCCTGGAGGTATAACATATAAAACATTTGTTAAAAGTAATAGGGCAATAGAAGGTGTTGGTTATATTTGGCAATATGGTATAAGGGTAACTGGTTTATATGAGTTTTATGGAGATATTGATGGTGTTGATGGGTTAAAGTGGTATGCAGGGTTGGGTGCACATATTGGATTTTGGAATGATGAATGGAAAAAAAATTATCCATCAAGACAAACAGGTGTAGCTATTGGCGTTGATGGTGTACTTGGTATAGACTATAAAATAGCGAATGCACCACTTAATTTAAGTTTAGATTGGCAGCCCTCTTTCAATTTAATTGGCTACAACTACCTTGAAGGTGGCTGGGGTGGCTTGGGAATTAGATACACTTTCTAATTTATTTTATCATCTTTAAAAAAATAATTTGCAGCAATTGTAAAACTTTGGCACTAAGCCAATATTTTTGCGACTGAAAATTTTAGACCAAGATATGTCAACAACTGCAGTACACAATACAAAATGGTGGAGTGGTGGTAAAAGCCCTTTTAATTTAGAGTATGGAAAAGTAATGATGTGGTACTTTTTAATGAGTGATGCTTTCACATTTGGAGCATTTCTTATTAGCTATGGTACTATTCGTTTTTCTACAAATGGTTGGCCCGACCCTAACCATGTATTTAGCTCTTATCCTTTTAAAGCAGCAGGTTCAGCACCAGCTCCTTTGGTATTTGTAAGTATTATGACTTTTATACTTATTGTAAGTAGCGTTACCATGGTACTTGCAGTGCAAGCTGGTCATCATCAAGATAAAAAAGGAGTTGTAAGAAATTTAATATTAACCATTATTGGCGGTGCCATGTTTCTGGGCTGTCAAGCTTGGGAGTGGATACATTTACACGAGCACGGTGCTTGGTGGGGTTTAAATCCATTTATTAATGCAGATGGTACACACGCAACAACTAACTTTACTAACTACTTCTTTACTATTACTGGTTTTCATGGTTTTCACGTTTTAAGTGGCGTAGTTATTAATATTGTAATGTTGATAATGACGTTAAATAATACATTTGAAAAAAGAGGTCATTATCTAATGATTGAAAAAGCAGGGTTATACTGGCACTTTGTAGATTTAGTATGGGTATTTGTATTTGCTCTTTTCTATCTTGTATAATTGTAAATTACTAACTATTACATCAATAAATTTATTAATAAAACATTTCCTAGTCATTTTTTACGAGTAGGATAAAAATAAAATAAGAATGGCACACGTATATAACGCAGAAACTTACAAAGCAGCAAAAAAAGAAATTTGGAAAATAACTTGGATACTGAGTTTTTTAACGATAGTAGAATTGGTTCTAGGCTTTTGGATGTATTTTAAAAAGGAAAGTTTGGGTGTTAATGGAATACTCTTTGTTAAAGGAGTAATTCTAATATTGATGGTAGTAAAAGCTTTTTATATTGTTGCTTATTTTATGCATTTAAAACATGAAATTAAAAATATGGTAATGACGATAGTTGTGCCATTGAGTTTATTTATATGGTTTATCATTTCATTTCTTTACGAGGGTAATTCTTACAACCATTTAAGAAATACTTACGATAAAAACTACGAAGCACAAAAAGAAGTTAAAGTGCAAGAAAAGCATCACGAGGCAGGAGCAACACATAATGCTGGCGAAGAACATAAAGCAACAGAAGGTAAACATCACTAATAAAAAAAATTGAATTAAGAATAAAAAAACCATTGCCGTTGCAATGGTTTTTTTATTTACTTTTATGTTTTAAATACATGTTTATGTCAACAAATATTGTGGTTGATAATTACATAAAAAAAGCAGCACCATTTGCACAGCCTATTTTAGTTCATTTGCGAAAACTAGTGCATTCAGCTTGTCCTACTGTAGAAGAAAATATTAAATGGGGAATGCCAAGCTTTGAATACAAGGGTTTAATGTGTGGCTTTGCTGCGTTTAAAAATCACTGCACATTTGGCTTTTGGAAAGCTGTTTTAATGAAAGATCCAATGCTTGTAGCTAATGCAAAAACAGAAGTTGCAATGGGACATTTGGGAAGAATAACTTCAATTGAAGATTTGCCAAGTGATAAAAAAATAATTGGTTACATAAAAGAGGCGATGCAGTTAAATGATGATGGAATTAAAGTGACAAAAACAAAACCAATTACTGTGAAAGAGCTTGTTATTCCTAAACACATACTTGAAACAATTAAAAAGAATAAAAAAGCTTTTGCAACTTTTGAAGTATTTAGTACAAGTAATAAAAGAGATTATGTAGAATGGATTGCAGAAGCTAAAACTCAGGCAACAAAAGACTCTCGTCTCGCACAAGCCATAGAATGGATGGCAGAAGGAAAACCGAGAAACTGGAAATATATGAAAGAGTATAGATAGGTTGATTTACTCTCTTCTAACCTCAATTTTGCCCTTTTGTAATAAATTTATCTTACGAAAATATAGTGCATCCTAAATTTGTTTTATGAAAAAAATATTTTGTGCATTTGCACTTGTATCAATAGCTGCAACACTTACTGCACAACAAACTGAAAAATGGACTTTAAGAAAATGTGTTGATTATGCAGTGCAAAATAATATTTCTGTAAAGCAAGCTGATGTACAAGCAAGAATTGCTGCATTACAAGTAAAGCAAGCTAAATTATATCAACTGCCTAATGCTAGCTTTAGTACAGGTATTTATCCTCAGTTTGGACGCACTATTGATCGAACTACAAATAGTTTTTCTAATACTTCTATTGTTACACAAAATTATTCTGTGCAAGGCAGCATAGATATATTCAATTTTGGTAAATTAAAAAACAATATAGCAGCTAATACATTTAATGCACAGGCAGCTCTTGCAGATGTTGAAAAAACAGCTAATGACGTAGCTTTAAGTGTAGCTACTTATTATTTGCAGGTTATTGCAAGCTACCAACAAATAAATATTACTAAAGTACAAATTGCACAAACACAATACAATTTAGATTTTACAAAAAAGAAAGTGATTGCAGGTAGTTTACCAGAATTAAATGCCTTGCAATTTGAAAGTCAATTGGCTAGTGACAGCAGTAATTTTGTTACAGCACAAACTAGTTACAATCAATCTATATTGGCATTAAAAGGTGTACTTAATATTGATGCAAGCGTGGCTTTTGAAGTTGACATTCCAGAAGCAGACAAAATACCTTTGGAAAACTTAACTGATTTGCAACCAGAAACGGTTTATTCTTTAGCTATTAATAATCAACCCACAATAAAAGCTAATCATTTTAGAATTAAAGGTGCAGAAAAAAGTATTTTAGCAAACAAAGCTGCAATGTACCCTAGTTTAACAGGTAGTTACCAACTTTCGTCTAACTATGCTAATAAGGCACAAGAAGTTACAGGTTACTCTATTAACAATCAACTTGTAGGTTTTGCCAATGTGGCTGGTAGCAATTATGATGTATACATATATTCGCCAGAATACACTACAAAAAACACAAATTATTTCAAACAATTAGGTAATAATTTTGGACAAAGTATAGGTATCAATTTATCTATACCTATTTTTAATAATGGTACTTATAGAATTAATTATGAACAAAGCAAACTGAATTTGCAAAATGCAAAAATTACTGAACAGCAAATTGAGCAAAAGCTAAAACTAGATATTTACACTGCTTATAGCAATGCAGTAAATGCTTTACAAAAATTTAATGCCAGTAAAAAGCAAGTTGATTTAACCAAAAAAACTTATGACTTTGCCAACAAAAGATTTGAAGTTGGTCTACTATCTAGTTTTGATTTATTGACTTCTCAAAGTAATTTAGTGCGTGCCAAAACACAGCTTTTATCTGATGAATATGACTATGTTTTTAAAATGAAATTACTTGAGTTTTACAAAGGACAAGGCTTAAAGCTATAATCTAGATTTTATTTAAACTTATTTGCTGCTTTTAAAATATTAACAGCCATCATTTTGTGCATTTTCAAAAAAAAGTAATAATCATTTTTTGAAGCACTTTTTTCTTAACGTCATTTAGCTATCTTCGCAACCGACCTTTTTATTTCAATATGAAGTATAAAAGCATAAATATTATTAACTTAAATATAAATTACTACACAAAAAATGGAACCAACAGCTATAATTATATCACTTGTTGCACTAGTAGCAGGTGTTATTCTGGGTAAAGTTTTCTTAGGAAAAGGCAACAAAAAAGAAGTTGAAGAAGCAAAAAAACAAATTGTTGACATTGAAAAACAAGTTCAGGATGCAAAAAATCAAGCACAAAATATTGTAAAAGAAGCTCAACTAAAAAGCGAGACTCTTAGAAAAGAAAAAGAACTTGAGGCTAAAGAAAAATTTGTTCAACTAAAAGCCGATTTTGAAAAAGATACTTTAGAAAGAAATAGAAAACTTGCAGAAAACGAAAATAAAATCAAACAAAAAGAAGTTGCTCTAAACCAAAAAGATGCAGCACTAGACAAGCAAGTAAAAGAAAATGAAGTTATAAAAGACAACTTAAATAAGCAAATCGAAGTTGTTAATCAAAAGAGAACTGAGCTTGAAAAGCATCAGGAAGAGCATATTAAAAGATTAGAAAAAATTGCTAATCTTACAGCAGAAGAAGCAAAAGCACAATTAATTGACAGCTTAAAAGCAGAAGCACAATCAAGAGCTTTATCTATGCAGCAAGAAATTATTGAAACTGCAAAAGAAAAAGCTAATAAAGAAGCTCGTAAAATTATTATACAAAGCATTCAAAGAACAGCAGCAGAGCAAACTATTGAGAATGTTGTTACAGTTTTTCAATTGGAAACCGATGAAATTAAAGGTCAGATTATTGGTAGAGAAGGTAGAAATATCAGAGCTATTGAATCTGCAACTGGTGTAGATTTAATAGTTGACGATACACCTGAAGCAATTGTATTAAGTAGTTTTGATCCATTGCGTAGAGAAGTGGCTCGTTTGAGTTTGCAACGTTTGGTTGCAGATGGTAGAATTCATCCTGCACGTATTGAAGAAGTAGTTGAAAAAACCAGACGACAACTTGAAGATCAAGTAATGGAAATTGGTGAAAGAACAGTTATAGAATTGGGTATTCATGGTTTACATAAAGAGTTAATTAGAATTATTGGTAAAATGAGATTCCGCTCGTCTTATGGACAAAATTTATTGATGCATAGTAGAGAAACTGCAAATCTTTGTGGTATAATGGCTAGTGAATTAGGATTAAATCCTAAATTGGCAAAACGTGCTGGTTTATTACATGATATTGGTAAAGTGCCAGACGAAGAAACAGAATTGAGCCACGCATTACTAGGAGCTAAATTAACTGAGAAATATGGCGAAAATCCTGCTGTTGTAAATGCAGTTGGTGCTCACCACGATGAAATGGAAATGACTTATGTAATTTCTCCAATTATACAAGCTTGCGATGCAATTAGTGGTGCACGACCTGGTGCACGTAGAGAAATGATGCAACAATATATTCAACGTATTAAAGATTTAGAAAACTTAGCAATGAATTACAATGGTGTAGAAAAAGCTTATGCCATTCAAGCAGGTAGAGAATTGCGTGTTATTGTAGAAGCAGAAAAAGTTGCAGATGCAGATAGCGATAAACTAAGCTTTGAAATTGCACAAAAAATTCAAACAGAAATGACTTATCCTGGACAAATTAAAGTAACAGTGATAAGAGAGAAAAGGGCTGTGAACATAGCAAGATAAAAATACTAAAAAGGGTTGCATTTAATGCAGCCCTTTTTTATGTATAAAACTTTTGAAAAAGTTTTATACACTAATTGTGTTGATGTTAAAAAGTTTTACTAGGCAGATAGTATTCAGCGTATATTTTTGACAGCTACGCTATGAAGCATCATTTTATAACAGTTGAAGGAAATATTGGGGCTGGAAAAACAACATTGTCTAATTTATTAGCACAACATTTCAATGCCAAGTTGGTACTTGAGGAATTTGCTGATAATCCTTTTTTAGCTAAGTTTTACGACAATCCAAAACAATTTGCTTTTCCTGTTGAGTTGTTTTTTATGGCAGAAAGATATAAGCAATTAAAAGATATGGTTGGCACAAAAGATTTGTTTCAATCAGTGACCGTTTCTGATTATTTGTTTACAAAGTGCTTGTTGTTTGCGAAAGTTACATTGCCCGATGAAGAGTTTAGGTTGTATCAAAAATTATTCGACATTATTCACGCTCAATTACCTTTTCCTGATATTTTAATTTACTTGCACGCACCTGTTAGCAAGTTGCAATTAAATATCAAAAAACGCAACAGACCTTTTGAGCAAAACATTGCAGACGAATACTTATTTAACCTGCAAGAAACTTACACCAGCTACATCAAACAACACAACATAAAAACTATTTTTATTGATGCTAGCAATGCAGATTTCACTGGAAATCCAGCTCATTTTAAAGTTGTACTTGATGCTTTAAATAATGACTTTGAAAATGGGCAACAATATTTTTCTTTGCCGTAGAAGTGGTTTTAAGTGTGATTTAATCGAAGCCTTGCTAATTATAGCAGGGTTTTGTTGTTTTAAATAGCATTATATTGAACGGATTATCTTCTTTTTAAAACAGAGGCACGGGGACGCAAAGAAATTTTTATACTTAATGTTTGTCATTGCAATGACTAAGGAATGTTGTTAGATTTTCATCCTCTGCAACAAAACACTTAACGCTACTACCATCAAAGCACCAATAACATTGAGCCATAAAAAACCTAGACCAATAATATTTAGTTTGTCTAAAATAAAAATAGTGATGACAAATATTTCGCCAATAACAGCTGCTGTAAACACAGCATTGGCTTGTACTTTTTTGCAATAAAATGCCACTAAAAAAATACCTAGTATTACACCATAAAACAAAGAGCCCAATACATTAACAGCTTCTATTAAACTGCCAATGCCTGTGGCTAATTGAGCCACTACAATACAAAATATACCCCAAGCCAAAGTATATAATTTAGACAGATTGTATTGTTGTTTATCGGTATTGTTTTGTTTGGTAAACCTTAAGTGAAAGTCAATAGTGGTGCTGCTTGCCAGCGAATTTAATGCAGCAGCTATGCTGCCCCAAGCACTTAAAAAAATAATGGCAATTAATAAACCCACCAAGCCTTTGGGTAAATTATCTACCACAAATCTTAAGAAAATATAGTTGGTATCCTTACCATCAACACTTGCTTTTGAAGCAACAGTATAATGCGATGCCAATTGACGTAAAGAATCTTCTTTTGTTTTTAAATATTGAATTTGAAGTTTTAAATTAGCGTTGTTTGTTTTTACATAATCAATACTGGCATCTTGCTTTTGCAATTGCACCGTATTGTAAGCATTTTGTACCTGCTGCATAGAATCTTTATAGGCAGATTGATATACTTTTTCTTCAACACCTTTATCAAAATAGATAGGCATTGGTTTAAACTGATAGAACACAAAAAGCAAAGCCCCAATCAATAAAATAAAAAATTGCATAGGCACTTTTACAATGCCATTCATTAATAAACCTAGTTTACTTTCTGTATTGTCTTTGGCTGTAAGGTAGCGTCCTACTTGGCTTTGGTCTGTTCCAAAATAACTTAATGCCAAAAAGAAACCACCAATAATACCACTGATGATATTGTATTTGTCTTTAAAGTCAAAGCCATTTTTGGTAAAGCCTGTTGTAATAACATTGAGCTTGTTATTGGCTCCACTAATTTTTAAAGCATCAACAAAACCAATGTTTTCGGGCAATAGATGAATGATATAATAACCTGCCGCAAACATGCCACAAAAGATAATAATAAACTGCAAGGTTTGTGTATAAGCTACAGCCCTTGCACCACCACTTACTGTATAAATAATCAACAAACCACCCATTACTATGTTGGTGTAAAAAATGTTCCAACCCAGCAGCGATGATAAAATGATGGAAGGGGCGTAAATGCTGATACCTGTAGATAACCCTCTGCTCAATAAAAATAAAATAGAAGTGAAGCTTCTTACTTTATTGTCAAATCGTTGTTCTAAAAATTCGTAAGCTGTATATACTTTTAGTTTATTGAATAGTGGCACAAATGTGATGCATAACACTACCATTGCTATGGGCAAGCCAAAGTAGTATTGCACAAAACGCATTCCATCGGTAAAAGCTTGTCCTGGTGCAGAAAGAAAAGTAATAGCACTTGCCTGTGTGCCCATAATACTTAACAAAACCAAATACCAAGGCATTGATTTATTGCTTAAAAAATAGCCCTCTAAATTTTTAGACGACTTGCTTTTATATAGCCCAAAGCCAATAATAGCAAGCAATGTAAAGCATAGCACTATCCAATCTATATTACTCATATAAAATATTTAGTGAATAAGTAGAAGAGGATAATTAATACCACAAGCACAATGATAACAAACCAGTACCATTGTTTCCAGGATGAAAAAAGGGGAATATTTTCGTTAGTCTTTTTCATTGATTTTATTGCTTAATAAACCACCGCCTAATAGCCCTAAAATTAAACCCATTACTAAACCAATCTTCACCATTTTAATTCTTGAGCCTATAAAAAGCCCAACAAGAACAAGGGCTACAACTGTTATTAATTTTCTTTGATTCATATTTTTAGTTTTCTACCACAGAGTTAGCAGAGATTTTTTCACAGAGATTTATGAGTTTGTTATGCTTTGTTCTCTCTGTGAGAAACTCCTTTTCTCTGTGGTAAATGTATTAATCTTTTTTAGGTAAAGCAATCAAATTTGCCATTAATCTATAAGCTCCAGTAACGCCAGCAGGTAATTGTCTAAACATAGTTAAACCACAATACACCACATTGCCTTTGCCATATTTGGCAATAGCTAAACTTCCATTGCTTGGTTTTTCATTGGTGTCGTGCATACTTAAAGGAAACACAAAATTGCTATCTGCTTTATCTACCTGATATGTACTTCTTTCTTGCACCCAATTGTTGAAATCACTTGTGTTTATTGCGTTTGGTGTAGTTAATGCAGGATGATTAGGTAACACCACATTAACTGCTGCATCTTCTTCTGTAATTCTGCTTTGGGCATTTACATTAAAACTATAAGGTCCTATTTGCAATGCTTTGCCATTAACATTGGTGCTACGCAAATATTGCACAATAAGGTTACCGCCATTTTTAATGTATTCATTAATCACTTTATTTTTTGTGCTTAACCAATCAAAAACATTATATGCACGAATACCAGTTATGATAGCTTGGTATTGTTGTAAATTATTTGCAGTAATATCTTTTTCTGTAAGTATATCAACTGTGTAACCCAATTGTTCTAGGGCTTGTGGTACTTTGTCTCCTGCACCTATTATGTAGGCAACTTTATTGCCTTTCGTTTCATAGTCAAAGAATAATCTATGTTGAGTTGCTTGTTTGTAATAAATAATATTTGGTATGTGATCGTAGTTAATATGAACATCATACAATGCAGGCTGCTTATTTAGTTGGTATGCTGTATCAGATAACTTGAAACTAGTATGAATTCCTTTTTTACTTGTAACATCATAAACACTTTCATAAACTCTCTCTTCATTTTGTTTTATTTCTTTGTTATCTGTGAATTTATCCTCATTAACAAAAAACTCAACCTTGTTTAATCTTTTATAAGCTTTATATTTAAAAGATTTCGTGTTGACATCTGAGTTTCTGAACACTTTAACATTCTCAGTTTCTTTAACAATAAACTCTGGCAACACCTGCAAAGGTTGATACAACTCACCTTTCACTGGATCTACATATTTATATTGTACAGATTTTGGAATTATAAAACTTTGCCCTTCAATATTTACAGTAAAGTTTACTTCATAAGCAGGTCTTGTATCTGCATTACCAATTAATTGTTGATTATTTACTACAAACATTCCTTTTTCTTGTGGCTCCTGCAACCAATAAGGTTGTGTTAGTGGTTTATCATTTGCTACAGATAATGTTTTGTTAAAATTAAAATTTTGGTTGGGTAATAATGCTGCTTGAAACACAGAATCCAAACCCTCCATTTGTATTTTTTTCAACGAAGCATTTACCCCTTTTCTATTATTTATAAAGAAAGTAGCTTTTAAACTATCACCTTGCACAATGGATTCTTGTGTTGTTGTAGCTTCTATAAATAAACCACTACAAGCTTCAATTAAAGTTTGTACTTCAACCAGTTTTTTATCTCTCCAATAATTTGGTGTTAAGCCCTGCATAGATTTATACAGCTGCACCAGCATAGGCACACTAGCTTCTGGTTTTTCAAAATTGAATTGCTTGATGACCATATCTATAATACCATCAACCTTATAACTATTAGGTATTTTTTTCCAGCTTACATCTATATTATCCATCAAATCATTTTTGGCTGTATCGCCTGCTGTGTGTGCAAAGTATTCATACAATGGTCCTCTGCGTCTTGGTCTGCCTTCTCCCTGGCTCTTGTGCATAGTACGTGCTTCTGCACCAATTTCTCCATAACTTTTGCCCAACAAAGCATTAAAGCCACCAATATCTATTTTCAACTGGCTTTCGCTTGTTGTGTTGTTATTGCCAAAGTTGTAAGTGTTCCACATAATGCGTTTGGCTTGATGTGGTTTTACACCATACTTAAACTGTTCTGTAAATTTTGAGCTATCACCAGCTATAGAAAAAGCCAGATTTGCCAGTATTGCAGACGATGCATGATGCCCATGACCTGCTCTTGCATCTGGTGGAAACCTTGTTATAATTACATCTGGTTGAAATTTTCTGATGACCCAAACAATATCGCTTAATACTTTAGCACTATCCCAAATATTTAAAGTTTCTTTAGATGTTTTGCTGTAGCCAAACTCGTAGGCTCTTGAAAAATATTGTTCGCAACCATCAATTTTTCGTGCAGCCAATAATTCTTGTGTTCTTATTAAGCCCAAGTCCACGCCTTGTTCGCTGCCTATTAAATTTTGTCCACCCTCGCCACGTGTTAAACTTAAATATGCAGTGCGATACATTTTTTCTTTTGCCAGGTATGGCAATAAAGTATTGTTCTCATCATCGGGGTGTGCAGCAATGTACAATACACTACCTAGTACTTTTAACTTTTTTAGTTGCAAATAAATATCTGCACTGTTATAGGTGTTGGGCAGCTGAGCTTGTGTTGATGTTATTAATGCTATTGAGAATAAAAGTATAAATACTTGCTTCATATAAAGTTTTAATGCTGGCGAAAATAACTTGTAACAACATCTCTTTTATTTTGAGATTATTTATTTATTAAACTAATAAATATTTGATGCAAATTATATTATTAATAATTGTTTATAATGCTACTTAAATAACAGATGTATAATTTTGGTATATTCGTTTTAAAATATATGATTATGAAAATAACAAAACTTATGGCTACGCTTTTTGGCGTTATGTTTTTGCTTTCTTTTACTACTACTTTTTACAAAGAAGATGTATATGCAGTAAATACCAAAGAATCTAAAGTAGAGTTCAGTGGCAATAAAAAATCTGGCTACCACCCTGGCTACTTTCCTGTAAAGAATGGTACTGTAAATGTTGCTAATGGAAAAATTACTGGCGGAAAATTTGAAATTGATATTGCAGGTATAAAGGTTACTGATGAATCTGGCGAACATTTGGAAGGCACTTTAAAATCTAAAGATTTTTTTAATACTGCTGCATTTGGTATGGCACAATATGATATTACAGCTGTAAATTATAAAGATGATACTAATGCTGAAATTTTAGGAAACCTTACTGTTAAAGGAATTAAAGCTGAAGTAAAGTTTAATGCTGTTATACGAGATGTGAATGATAAGTCGCTTTTCGCACAAGGATTTTTTACTGTAGATAGAACAAAAATTGGATTGCCCGGTTTTGAAAAAGATATTGCCAAAGATGTGCAAATTGCTGTGCATTTATTTGCCAGTAAATAAATTTTGATATGTAATTGTATTAATGCCTTGCAAATTTTGCAAGGCATTTTTATTGTATTTATGTAAAACAATTTTGTCAATTCTAAAACAATTTTTAAAAACCACTATTTTTATAAAACTTTATGCAAACCGATACTTCAAATATTAATTTTCAGTTGGCAGCCGATTTTGTACAATTTACCAACCGTCCTATTTTTTTAACTGGTAAAGCAGGCACAGGAAAAACTACTTTTTTAAAATATATCAAACAACATAGCAATAAATCTATAGCAGTAGTTGCACCTACAGGTGTAGCTGCTATAAATGCTGGTGGTGTTACTATTCATTCCTTTTTTCAATTGCCTTTTACGCCATACATACCTGCAAAAACTGGATTTGGTGGTAGTGGTGAAATGGCAACAGATAAGCATCAATTATTAGGCAAAGTAAAATTGAATAAAGAACGAATTGAGGTGATACAAAAACTGGAATTGCTGATTATTGATGAAATAAGTATGGTGCGTTGCGATGTGTTGGATGCCATAGACCAAGTATTGAGGAGCTATAGAAACCAACACAGCAAAGCATTTGGTGGATTGCAGGTATTACTAATTGGCGATATGTTTCAGTTGCCACCAGTTGTGCCTAATGCAGAATGGCAAATACTATGTAACTACTATGTTAGTCCATATTTTTTTGATAGTATGGTGATAAAAGAGTGCGAGCCAGCATATATTGAGTTGAATAAAATATATAGACAGGATGATGAAAATTTTATTGACTTATTAAACAAAGTTAGAAACAATGAGTTGGATGAAGGAGCATTTGAAACATTGCAAAGCCTTTACAACAATAACTTTGAACCCAAGCAAAATGATGGCTATATAACATTAACCACACATAATAATAGAGCAGATGCCATTAATAGCGAAGCATTAACATCGTTAACTAATGGATCTTTTTTTTATAAGGCGACAGTAGAAAATGATTTTCCAGAAAAAATGTTCCCTATAGATGAAGTGTTGGAGTTTAAGTTGGGTGCACAGGTAATGTTTACAAAAAATGATTTGGATAAAACCAAAAGATATTTTAATGGAAAAATAGGAACTATTGAGAAAATAAGTAACGATGAAATACACGTTAAATGTAGTGATAGTAATGATTTGATTAAAGTAGAAAAATACAGATGGGAAAATATTGTGTATTCATTGAATCCTCAAACCAAACAAGTTGATGAAGAAGTGGTAGGTGTGTTTACACAATATCCATTGCGATTGGCTTGGGCAATTACCATACACAAAAGTCAGGGCTTAACGTTTGATAAAGCTATTATAGACGCAGGTGCTGCATTTGCACCAGGACAAGTTTATGTGGCATTAAGTCGTTGTAGAACATTAGATGGCATTGTGCTGGTAAGTAAAATTGGTAGTAATAGTTTATTTACAGACCAACATATTCAACAGTTTAGCAAGCAAAGTAAAAGTGGTCAATTAGAGGGCAGTTTGCAATTCGAAAAACACCTATATCAAAACAATATTTTGCAAGATTTATTTACGTTTGATGCAGCAGCAAAAACAATTCACAAATTATCTCATTTTGTAGATGAACATAAAAATTCATTCAATACATCTGCACCAGTTTTTGTAAATAGTGTAAAAGAAAAAGTAGATTTATACAATAGATATGGTAAGCAGTTTGCTGGTGAAATGGCTTCTTTAAATGACAATATGGTTTTGCCAGAAAGCAATACCACATTGCAGCAACGCTTTGTAAAAGCAGCACATTGGTATAGCGATCATTTAAAAGAATTATGCCAATTAATCAATACTTCCAATGCATTAACAGATAGTAAAGAAAATGCAAAGAATTATGATGCTATGTTGAAAGAAGTATATAGCATAGTTCTAGAAAAGCAACACCTATTGCAAACTATGGCAGAGGGATTTAATTATAAACTATATCAAAAAACCAAGAAAGAGTTTATAGTAAGTGGTTTTACTGTTTCATCTAATTCTAAGAAAAATACTGGTAGTTTTAGACACGCCACACATCCAGATTTATATAATGAATTAAAGGAATTGAGAGATGATATTGCAGAGCAGAAAGATGAACAAACCTATATGGTTCTTGGCAATAAAACAATTGATGAGTTAGCAACTTATTTGCCACAAACCAAAACAGAACTCAATCAAATTAGCGGTTTTGGTAGTGCCAAAATTAAACAGTATGGTGCTGCTTTTTTACAAATTATTGTTGATTACTGTAGGGAAAGGAATTTAGAATCTTTGATTCACACCAAAGAAAAAAAGAAAAAGACAGAAGAGGAAACAGCTAAAGCCAAAGCAGAAAAACCCAATACTTATGAAGAAAGTTACAAGCTATATGTTCAAGGAAAAACAATTGCTGAAATAGCAAAAGAAAGAAACTTAACTACTGGTACTGTTGAAGGCCATTTAGGTAAATACATAGCCAATGGCAGTATTGCTATTACAGAGCTTATGCCTTTTGAAAAAGTTACAGCTATTATAAAAGCATTAGATGGTTTTCAAAAAGGCGAAAGTATTGTCCCCATTCAACAGCAATTGGGCAGCGATTATAGTTTTGGAGAAATAAGAATGGTAATAGCACATTTAGATTTTGTAAATAGTAAAACCCAAGTGGTTGAATAAGCTACATTTGCCAGCTAAATTTTACAATGATTCAATTTAATAAATACACTTTAGATAATGGTTTACGTGTGATAATACACGAAGATAAGAGCACACCAATGGCTGTTGTAAATGTGATGTACGATGTAGGTGCAAGAGATGAAAATCCTAATCAAACAGGCTTTGCACATTTGTTTGAACATTTAATGTTTGGTGGTAGCGTTAATATAGAAGACTATGATGAGCCTTTACAACGTGCAGGTGGAGAAAATAATGCTTACACCACAAATGATTTAACCAATTATTACTGCCAGTTACCAGCAGAAAATTTAGAAACTGCAATGTGGTTAGAGAGTGATAGAATGTTAAGTTTGGCTTTCAATAAAAAAAGTTTAGAAACACAACGCAAAGTAGTTTGCGAAGAGTTTAAAGAACATTATATCAATAAACCTTATGGCGATGTTTGGGCAAAAATGAGAGCATTAACTTATACCACACATCCATATCAATGGATGACCATTGGTAAAGAGTTAAGCCATGTTGAAAATGCCACATTAGACGATGTAAAAAACTTTTTCAAAAAGCATTATTGCCCAGCAAATGCTATTGTAGTTATTGCAGGAAACATAGAAACTGCCAAAGCTTTGGAGCTTGCCAATAAATGGTTTGGTAGTATACCAAGTGGAGAAAAATATAATAGAAATTTACCACAAGAACCTCTGCAACTTGCAGCAAGAGAGCTTGACGTAACCGCTGATGTGCCTTTAGATGCTTTAGTAAAAGCCTGGCATATTGATAGCAGATTAGAAAAAGGATATTATGTTGCAGATTTAATAACTGAAGTATTAGGAGGAGGAGGTTCGTCTCGTTTATTTCAAAAACTAGTTAAAGAAAAACAATTGTTTTCTAATTTGGATTGTTATCATTTTGGTAGTGTTGACAAAGGTTTAATAGCTATTGAAGGTAAATTGGTAAAAGGAAAATCAATGCAGGATGCAGAACAAGCTATTGAAGAAGAGTTGCAAAAAATAATGACTGAACTAGTGAGTGATAGTGAACTGCAAAAAGTAAAAAACAAAACTGAAAGTGTTATTGCTTTTGAAGATATGGCTTTAATGAGCCGTGCAAATAGTTTGGCTTTTTACGAATTACTTGGCGATGTAAATATGATGAACACTGAATTGCAGAAATATCAAACTGTTACAACACAAGATATATTAGAATATAGTAAACAAATTTTTGATAAGAATAATAGTAATACGTTGAGGTATTATAGTAAGAATTAAGAATAATATAAATGCTAAATAGAACAATACAACCCACAATAACACAACCTGTAGATTTTAATTTATATCTAAAACCATATCATCATTTTGCATTAGATAATGGTGTAGATGTGTATGCTATTGAAGCTGGCGAACAAGAGGTTTTAATGCTTGATTTGGTGTTTGATGCAGGTAACTGGTTTGAAGATAAAAAAGTAATTGCAGCTTCTGCAAACTTTTTGTTGAAGAATGGCACAAGTAATAAAACAGCTTTTGAAATTAATGAGCACTTTGATTTTTATGGTGCTTATTTAAATAGAAGTTGCTACAATGAAACTGCAACAATAACACTACACGCATTAAGCAAAAACTTAGCAGAGCTGACTCCAGTGATTACAGAAATAGTTAGTGATGCTGTTTTTCCAGAGGAAGAATTAAACATCTACAAACAAAATCAAAAACAAAGACTTGAAGTTAATTTAAAGAAATGTGATTTTGTTGCCACACGTTTAATTGATGAGTATTTATTTGGTATGCATCATCCTTATGGAACATACAATTCAACTGTAGATTATGATAACGTTGATAAAGAAAGTATAATAAAATTCTATAATCAATATTATAAAAATGGAAATTGCAAAATATTTATTGCAGGTAAATTACCTGATAATTATGAAACAGTATTGAATAATGCATTTGGAGCATTACCATTAAACATCAATACAAATGTAAAAAAAGAAATAGTAAGCACACCTGCAACAGAAAAAAAATATCATATCATCAACGATGAAAATGGGGTACAGGCAGCACTGCGTATTGCAAGAAATTTTCCTAATAAACACCATCTAGATTTTCAAAAAACGTTGGTGTTGAATAATGTGTTTGGTGGATTTTTTGGTAGCCGTTTAATGAGCAATATTCGTGAAGACAAAGGCTACACTTATGGTATACATTCTTATTTGCAAAATCATATACAAGAAAGTGCCTGGATGATAAGTACAGAATGTGGACGAGATGTTGCTAATGCAACTATCGATGAAGTGTATAAAGAAATGAAGATTTTGCAAGACGCTTTAATAGATAAAGAAGAGTTAGAATTAGTGAAAAATTATATGATAGGCACTTTGCTTGGCGACCTTGATGGGCCTTTTCAAATTTTGGCACGTTGGAAAAGTTATATTTTAAATGGGTTCGACGAAAGTTATTTTACCAAAGCTATTAACACCATTAAAACAGTAACATCAGAGGAATTGCAAGTACTTGCAAAAAAATATTTAAACCCAAATGAGTTTTTTGAGCTAACAGTAATCTAATTTTACTGTTTACTTTAGTATTATGATTAAGTTTATTACAAAAGCAATTCTAACATCTGTAGCTGTTTTGCTAGCTTCTTATTTACTAGATGGCGTAACTGTTGATAGCACCTTAACAGCAATGATTGTTGCTGTGGTATTGGGTTTATTAAACACTTTTATTAAACCTATTTTAATTGTACTTACAATACCATTTACCATTGTAACACTTGGTTTGTTCTTAATATTTATTAATATTATTATTGTGTATTGGGCAAGCGAAATTGTAAAAGGTTTTAAAGTAGATAGCTGGTTTAGTGCATTACTTTTTAGCCTTATTGTTTCATTTACATCTAGCTTATTAGAAAAGTGGATTAACCAATACAAGGAAAAAAGAGAAGAGGACAATATTCAAAGTTTTTAATAAAATCGAATCTTTCATCCAAATAATTCAATAAGTACTTATGGGGCTTTTTCTTTTTTTTATCCTTCCAATACTGTTGGCTTGTATATCTGGTTATTTTATTTCAAGTAAGGTTTATAAATTGCTTATTAAAAAACAAAACAAGTATGCAATGT
This sequence comes from Bacteroidota bacterium, assembly GCA_026391115.1. Classification (GTDB taxonomy): domain Bacteria; phylum Bacteroidota; class Bacteroidia; order Chitinophagales; family Chitinophagaceae; genus CAIVPM01. Next base: position 26,648 of record JAPLER010000027.1, read on the forward strand.
TTTGGAAAAGTATTGTTTTTTTGGTTTCAGGATTTTTAATATGGATTGGGCTGATGGCAATCATAATAAGTCAGGTAGACTTCCAACGTTAGCGTTTTATTTTATAAATAATTATTTCTGCTAAAAGTAAATTAGGTACAAAACCCATCCACGCATCTACCATATATAAATGCTCTTGATTCAAAATAATTGGAGCTAAAATTATTTTCCAGGTTCTTAATGTAATAGCAGAAAATGTCAAGGCGTAACTTCTTATCATATAGTATTTATGTTCTTTAAGTTCTTTTGACTTTGCTTTACGCAAAGCTGTTAGCGTAAAGTAAAACCACAATATATCTAAGATAAAGAAAGCTATTTTGGAAGGTAAATGTCCGTTGGCATAATAAGCCATTACCAAACCAGCAGGAAAATTAATGAACAAGACAAATACAATATAAATTTTGCCTAAAGCTCTATGCAGTTTTCTATTATTTTTAAGTAAATGATTTGAAAATTGAGTAAATCCTGCAAGTAGTGTAAATATGCTACAGAATACGTGTGTATAAAAGCAAAACAGCCAAAAACGGTTATTTAAATATTCTTGTTTTTTAGCAAGAAAGGCATAGTTTGTGTCAAAATTAGCATAGCCTATAATTGTTCTAAGCATTAAAAACGTTGATAACGAAAGAACCAAATAGGTAAACAAATCTTTGAATAACGACTTAAACATTTGTGCAAATAAAGCAATTCAATTTCTATTAAACTTTCCTCACAAAATCACAACCCATATTTTCGCAGCAAATAGCAATCGAAAATAATGGAATATAATTTTAGGTCAATCGAGCAAAAATGGCAACAGCACTGGAAAGAAACCAAAGCTTACAAAGTTTCAAATGAAAGCACAAAACCAAAGTATTATGTGCTGGATATGTTTCCTTATCCAAGTGGTGCAGGATTGCACGTTGGGCACCCTTTGGGTTATATAGCAAGTGATATTTATAGCAGATACAAACGCCTGAAAGGCTTTAATGTGTTGCATCCTATGGGTTTTGATAGTTTTGGTTTGCCAGCAGAACAGTATGCTATCGAAACTGGTCAGCACCCAGCAGAAACTACCAAAAAAAACATAGCTACTTTTAAAAGTCAGTTAGATAAAATTGGGTTTTGTTATGATTGGGATAGAGAAGTGCAAACGTCCAATCCTAACTATTATAAATGGACACAAAAGATTTTTTTAGAATTATACAACAGCTATTTCTGCAATAGTTGCAAGCAAGCAAAACCTATTTCAGAACTAATTAAAAAATATGAAACCAAAGGCAGCAGCAAGTTTACTGCTGAGCAATGGAATGGTTTTTCTGTTGCTGAAAAAGAAGAATGGTTAATGCAACGCAGATTAGCTTTTAGCAAATATGGCGAAGTAAACTGGTGCGAAGCATTGGGAACTGTATTGGCAAATGATGAAGTAGTAAATGGTGTAAGTGAACGTGGTGGACATCCTGTAGAAAAAAAGAAAATGCGTCAGTGGTATTTGCGTATTACTGCTTATGCTGAACGTTTGTTGCAAGGCCTGGAAACAGTGGATTTTAGCGATAGTATGAAAGAAATACAACGCAACTGGATTGGACGTTCAGAGGGGTCAGAAATTAGTTTTAAAGTCCACAGTCCACAGTCGACTGTAGACGGTCGTCAGCTTACTGTTTACACCACTCGACCAGATACTATTTTTGGTGTTGACTTTATGGTGCTTGCACCAGAGCTGGATTACATATTAGACATTGCAAGCAGCGAACAAAAACAAGCTGTTGAAGATTACATAAAATATGTAAAATGTCGTAGTGATAGAGAACGCCAAGCTGAGGTTAAACAAGTTACAGGTTGCTTTACGGGTGCTTATGCTATCAATCCTTTTAATGGTAAAGAAATTCCTATTTATATTGCCGAGTATGTATTGGCAGGTTATGGCACAGGAGCTATAATGGCTGTGCCTTGTGGCGATGAGCGTGATTTTAAATTTGCCCAACATTTCAACATTCCTGTTACAAATATTATTGGCGATGCTTTCAATGGCACAGAAGCCAATCCTACAAAAGATGCTGTGTTACAAAACAGCGATTTCTTAAATGGTTTGGTAATGCGTGATGCGATGAAAGTCGCTAATGATAAGATTGAAGAAATGGGCATTGGTAAAAGAAAAGTAAACTACAGAATGCGTGATGCTGGCTTTAGCAGACAACGTTATTGGGGCGAACCTTTTCCTATTTTATGGAAAGAAGGCGTGCCAACTGCATTAACCGAAAATGATTTGCCATTGGAGTTGCCACACGTTGAAAAATATGGGCCAGGCCCTGATGGCGAAGGACCTTTAGCTAATATTACAGAATGGGTCAACCTCCCTTCTCCTTCAGGAGAAGGGTTGGGGATGAGGCGAGAAACTTCTACAATGCCTGGTTATGCTGGTAGTAGCTGGTATTTTTTGCGTTATATGGATCCTAATAACGACAAGGAATTTGTAAGCAAACAAGCAAGTGATTACTGGAGTAGTGTTGACTTATATATTGGTGGAACAGAACACGCTGTTGGGCATTTATTGTATAGCCGTATGTGGACGAAAGTCTTGTTTGATTTGGGTTATATCAGTTTTGAAGAACCATTTAAGAAATTGTTGAATCAAGGGATGATACAAGGAA
>JAPLER010000110.1:0-26054 GCA_026391115.1 Bacteroidota bacterium
ATACCCAATTTACAATCTAACGACTGCTATCGAATCTTTAAGTAGATTTTAGAAAGGGTTTTTTTATTAAATCATTTAAAAAAAAAGAAATGAAAAAAACAAATTTTCTACTTGCCATGTTTGTTCTAATTATGTTTAGAGCAAACGCACAACCCCCAACAGCTGCAACAGCCCCAACAAGATCGGCCGCAGACGTTATCTCTATTTTTAGTGATGCCTACACTAACATTTCAGGAACCAATTTTAATCCAAATTGGGGTCAAGGAACACAGGTCTCTGACACAGTTGTGTCTGGAGATAACATTATGAAGTACCACAGACTTGATTACCAAGGTACACAATTGGGAAGCAGAGTCAACGCTTCAGCAATGGAAAACATTCATTTTGACATTTGGACACCAAATGCCACTCAAATTCAAATTTTTATGGTTAATGAGGGAAACACTGGTGGACCAGTTGAACAAAGTGTTACAAGAACTCTTACTCAAAATGGATGGAATAGTATTGACATTCCAATGACAAGCTACCATGCTTCAATAATAAGTAGCATCAGTCAATTCAAAATTCAAGTTCCAGGCTTTTCGTACCAGAACTCTCCATTTATTTATTACTTAGATAATATTTACTTCTGGAAATCTGCCAATATACCAACTTTAAGTGGCTTTTCTTTTGCAACTAAATTTACAAATGATGCTCCTTTTAAGATAACCGCTCCAACAAGTAACAGTAATGGTGCTTTCAGCTACACAAGTAGCAACACAAATGTGGCAACTATAAGTGGAGATACAATTACAATTGTGAGTGCTGGAACAAGTATAATTACTGCAAATCAAGCTGCTGATGGTAGTTTTGCAGCTGCTTCAACAACTGCGACATTAACTGTTACTTTTGCTCCACCTACAGATGCTCCTGCTACACCTACACTCGCTGCTGGAAATGTAATTTCAATATTTAGTAATGCATATACTAATATTTCTGGTATTAATTTTAATCCTGGCTGGGGGCAAGCTACTCAAGTGCTTGATATGAATATAGCTGGTAATGATATTAAGCGTTATAGCAATTTCAATTATCAAGGAACAGAATTTGTAGATAATTCATTAAATGTTTCTACAATGGATAGTTTACATTTTGATATTTGGACACCTAATTTAAACAGTTTTAGAGTTTCTCTTATTAGTTTTTCTCCAACTGTTGAACGACCTGTAACAGTAACACCTACAAAAAATGGTTGGAACCGAATCAGTATAGCTTTATCTGCTTTTTCAGGGGTAAATAAATCAAATGTTCGTCAATTTAAATATGATCAGGGTTCTCCAGCTAATGCAACATTTTATTTAGATAATATATACTTCTCTAAAATACCTGGATCTCCAACAATTACAGGATTTAGTGTTGGTAATAGATTTTTAGGTGATGCTCCATTTACAATTACTGCACCACAAAGTACTAGTAATGGTGCTTTTAGCTATACAAGTAGCAATACAAATGTTGCAACAATTTCTGGAGATCAAGTTACTATTGTTGGGTTAGGTACAACAACAATTACTGCAAATCAAGCTGCTGATGCTCCTTTTCTTGCTGGTAGCATAACTACCTTATTAAACGTAAGATATGCTCCACCAACTATGGCAGCAGATACTCCTACGCTAAACCCAAGTGAAGTTTTATCTTTATTTAGTGATTCTTACACTAATGTTACTGGAACAGATTGGTATCCAAATTGGGGTCAATCAACTGTTGTTACAGATATTCTTGTAGGTGGAAACACAACTAAGCGTTATGATAATCTTAACTATCAAGGGGTTCAATTTTCATCTCCAGTAAATGCTTCTGCTCACAATCATTTACATTTAGATTTGTATACACCTAATTGTACTACGTTCAGAGTATTTTTAATTAGTGATATTGGTGTTGAAAGACAAGTTACTTTAACTCCAACTTTAAATGGATGGAATTCTTTTAACATTCCTTTATCTTCTTTTGCTGGCATTAGACTAAACAATATTACTCAAATGAAATTTGAAGGAGTACCTAGTGGTTCTAGTGCAGTTTTTCTTGACAATCTTTATTTTTGGACTGCAACAGTTCCAACTTTAACTGGGTTCACTGTTACTGATAAAGTATTAGGTGATGCTCCATTTGCTCTTACAGCTCCAAATAGTAACAGTTCAGGTACGTTTAGCTATTCAAGTAGCAATACAAGTGTTGCAACTATATCAGGCAATACAGTTACTGTTGTAGGTGTAGGTTCAACAATAATTACTGCAACACAAACATCTGTTGGATCTTTTGGAAGTGCAACCATAACTGCTACTTTAAATGTAACATTACCAGTTTTACCTCAAGCTCCATCAACAGCTGCAACTACTCCAACTAGACCAGCATTTAACGTTTATTCATTATTTAGCAATACTTACACTAATATATCTGGAACTAACTTTAACCCAAATTGGGGACAGTCTACTCAGGTTGCAGATACAACTATTGATGGGAATACTACAAAAAAATATACGAACTTGAATTACCAAGGTATACAGTTTGCAAGTACTATAGATGCATCACCTGCCTCTTACTTGCACGTTGATATTTGGACAGCGAATTGTACAAAATTTGAATTATTTCTTATCAATACTGCTACAGGTGCAGAACAACCTTATGCTATTACTCCTACATTAGCTGGTTGGAATAGTGTTGATATTCCTTTATCTGCTTACAGCCCAAGCATTGTAAACCATGTTAATCAAATTAAATTAGTAGGCACTCCATTTGGTGGTGGTACTAAAGTGTATATGGATAATTTATATTTTTGGGCAAACACTTGTATCAATGTAGTTACTCAACCAAGTGTATCTTTAATTGAAAGTGCAAATAATGTTTGCTCAGGAACAAGTGTTACACTTACTGCTATTCCAACTAATGGTGGTGCTAATCCAAGCTATAACTTTAAAGTTAATGGAATGTCTGTTCAAAATGGTTCTTCAAATACTTATGCTTCTTCAACATTAATGAATAACGATGCTGTAACTTGTGTAATAACAAGAACAGATGGTTGTGCAAATGATGGAAACAGTAATACTGTTACAATGATGATTAAAGCCAATCCAAATGCAGGAACAGTATCATCTCAAATTGCTACTAATACTACCTCTGTTGCATTGTGTAATATTGGTCAATCAGTAACGTTATATCCATCTGTTGCAGGTGGTGTTTGGAGCAACTCAAACGCAAGTAGTGTTTCTATTTCTGGCACAAATGCATCTGGCAGTGCTTCTAGAACAATCGCAGCAATTGCAAATGGTATTTCAAACATTTCTTATACAGTTTCATCTGCAACTACAGGTTGTAGTTCAGCTATTACTATTCCTGTTACAGTTGCTACCATAGCTGCACCAAATGCAATTAGTGGTGCAAATACTGTTTGTGTAAACAATAGTATTACATTAAGTACAACTTCTACTGGCGGTAATTGGGTAAGTAATGGTAGAGGTACAATAAATGCAAGTGGTCTATTTACTGCAACTGCAGCTGGTACAACATCTGTTAAATATGTTGTAACAAATGCTAGTGGATGCAGCAATGCAGTAAGCTATAATTTAACTGTAAATGCATTACCTGCAATACCAAGTATTGCTTATGCACCAGGAACAACAAATGTACAAGGCTCTGGTGGTTTATGTAAGAATAGAACTTTTACAGTAGTTGGTTCACCTACAGGTGGTGTTTGGAGTAAAACTGGCGTAATCACCATTTCAAATCTTGGTGTTATTTCTACAGGCAATACAACTGGAGCAATGACTGTATCTTACACTATTACAAACGCTAATGGTTGTACAAACGCTAGAACTATTGGTATGAATGTAGTAAATTGTAGTTCAAAAGGTATTAATCAAACAGTAAGTACAAGTAATGAGAATTTATTATTATATCCTAACCCTGCTAAAGGTGTTGTAAACTTTAATGTAAACAAATTAGTTGGAGAAGGAAAAGTAATAATTACAGATTTGCTAGGAAAACAAGTTGTTACAAAAACAATAAGTTTGGGCAACAACTCTGTTGATATATCTAAACTAAATAAAGGTTGTTACATAGTAACAATTGCCACTACAGAAGGTAATAAAACAAACAAATTATTTGTTGATTAGTTAATAAGAAAATAGAAACATCCTCGTAAAACACGAGGATGTTTTCTTATTTTTGTCTTTAAATCTTTAAAAAAAAATATGAAAAAAATTTACACACTAACACTCCTTCTATTTTCTTCTGTATCATCTTTATTGGCACAACCAACAACAGCAGCACCAACCCCACCAAGCAGAAATGCAGCCAATGTAATTTCTATTTATAGTGATGCTTATAGCAATATCCCTAATGTAAATTATAATCCATTTTGGGGTCAAAATGGATTTGGAACTGCTTCTGAAATTACTGTTAGTGGTGATAATATTAGAGAGTATTTAAATATGAACTATCAAGGAATTGATTTTAACACTAATAAAAATGTTTCGTCATTTGATAGCGTCCATTTTGATGTGTATTCCACAAATTGTACTTCTTTAGGTATTACTTTAGTTGCTAATGGTACTGGCGAAAAAGAGGTTACAAAAGCATTAACTACCAATAGTTGGAATAGTATTGACATTGCTTTGTCAGATTATACTTCTCAAGGGTTGGCTTTAAGTGCTATTTTCCAATTTAAATTTGTATCTAAAACTCCTACAGCAGGTGCAAATGTTTGGATAGATAATATGTATTTTTATACCAATGCAAATTTACCAACCTTAGCAAATTTTTCTATTCCACCTGTATTAAAGGGTGCAGCACCATTTGCTATTACAGACCCAGTATCAAATAGCACAGGTGCATTCACTTACACAAGTAGCAATCCAAATGTTGCTACAATAAGCGGAAACATAATAACTGTATTAGATGCAGGAACAAGCACCATTACTGCAACTCAAGCAGCAGCTGGAGGATTTTCAGCTGGTACAATTACTGCAGACCTAATTGTTACTGTGCCTCCAATAAGCACTAATGCACCTAACCCTACAAAGCCACAATCTCGTGTAATTTCATTATTTAGTGATGTTTACAACAATGTGCCTGTTACAGATTGGCGTACAAGTTGGAGTGGAGCTGGACCTCAAACAGATACTTCAATTACTGGTAATAATATAAAAAAATATGTAGGTGTAGATTACGTTGGAATCGAGTTTCCACCAATTGATGTTACATTGGCTGATAGTTTCCATATAAGTGTATGGACACCAAGTGCTCAAACATTTTCTGTAAAGTTGGTAAACACTGGAGGTGGGCCAGCAAATGAAAATATTGTACACTTCTCTTCTCGTACTCAAGATTTAGGGTTGATTACAAAATATGGTCCTAAGCCAGAACAAGGTCAATGGAATACTTATGCAATTCCTTTATCTCTTTTTGCTACAAATAATGGTGGTATGCAGTTGACAAATAGAAATAGCATTTTCCAAATGTTGTTTGTTGGATTAAATGCACCGTTTTCTGACAATATATACTATGTAGATAATATTTATTTTTCATCTACCAACAATATTTTACCAGTTAAATTCACATCAATTAGTGTACAAAAAACTAATGATGGAGCTAAATTAAGCTGGATAGCTGCAAATCAAACAAACTTAAATGAGTATGTAATTGAAAAAAGCTTAAATGGAGTTGAGTTTACATCTATTCAAAATGTTAAAGCAACTAATCAAGATGCATATTCTTTCTTAGATAAAAATATTGTTGCAAGTAATAATTATTATAGAATAAAAGCGGTTGACAATGATGGCAAATTTTTATACTCTAAAACAGTTTCATTTAACAATAAAAATGAAGTTGCATTAAGTATTTATCCATTACCAGCAAAAAATCAAGTTGTAATTAACAATTTAACAGGTAACAACAATATCTCAATTGTTAATACAATTGGACAAATTGTTTTACAAAAATCAAATGTTTCAACTAGTTCAATTAATGTAGATATTTCAACTTTACAAAATGGAGTGTACTCTGTTATAATAAATAATAACGGAGAAAATAAAACATTAAAACTAATGGTACAAAAATAAAATATGCTAAGGGTAAGGGCTTGCTTGAATGCCCTTACCCTTTTTTTTTAGAATACCATATCCAACATTATTGTTTTAATTAAATTTAAAAAATGAAAAAAATGCTTGCCTTGATACTATGTTCTGTAGTATCAAACCTATTGATAGCACAACAAAAAGTAAGTGTTATTAACTCCCCTGAAGGACATAAACTTAATGTCAATAATAGAGATTTTTTTATTAATGGTATGAATTGGGATTACTATCCAATTGGAACCAATTATAACTACAGTTTATGGAATCAATCTGATGCTTTTATTAAAAGTGCATTAGATTATGAAATGAGCTTATTAAAAAATATGGGTGTTAATACCATTCGCCAATACGTTGGTATTCCATCAAAATGGATAACCTATATATATGAGAATTACGGAATTTATACTATGTTGAACCACTCGTTTGGACGTTATGGATTAACAATTAAAGGAAGATGGGAGCCTAACACAGACTACTCAAACCCTTTAGTAAAAGAACTACTTTTAAAAGAAGTTAAGGACTTAACCAATCAATATAAAAACACTCCAGGTCTATTGATGTTTTTATTAGGTAATGAAAATAACTATGGTCTTTTTTGGCGTGGAGCAGAAACTGAAAATATTCCAGTTCAAGATAGAAAGTCAACCAAAGATGCATACCATTTATATAAACTATTTAATGATGCAGTAAAAGAAATGAAAGCTATAGATGGCAACCATCCTATGGCAATTTGTAATGGCGATTTATTGTTTTTAGATATAATAAAAAAAGAATGTAAAGATGTAGATATTTTAGGTGTAAACGTATACAGAGGTGCCACATTTACTGACCTTTATGAAAGAACTAAAAAAGAAATAACACAACCAATTATTCTATCTGAATTTGGTAGCGATGCATTTAACTCAGCAGCTAACAAAGAAGATCAAGAATATCAAGCAAAAGTTTTAATAAGCAATTGGAAAGAAATATATGCCAATGCAGCAGGAATGGGAAAGAATGGAAACAGTCTTGGTGGTTTTACATTTCAGTTTAGCGACGGTTGGTGGAAAACAGGACAAACTGTTAATTTAGATGATCATGATGCAACAGCATCTTGGGCTAATGGAGGATATACCAACGATTTTGTTAAGGGTGAAAATAATATGAACGAGGAGTGGTTTGGTATTTGTGCCAAAGGAAAAAATAATGAAAATGGCAATTATGAATTATTTCCTAGAGCTGCATATTATGCATTAAAACAAGCTCATCAATTTAATCCATTTTCTACTACAAAACCTAGCTTAACTTTTATAGATAATATTCAAGTTACAGAAGCTATGTTACAAGCAAGAGCTGATAAAGCTGCATTGCAAGCTGAAGATAAAGGCAAGCTTTATTTAAGCGATTTACAAATGAATTTTTCAACTTATAATACTGGAGGTAGTTTAATTACAACACCAAAATCTACTGAAACACCTTTAGCCAATGGTTATCCAAATAGATTAGGATTCGACCATATGCAATCTTTCAACGTTGGCATCACTGCAAAACCTGCACCTAATGTAATGGCTAATGTTCAGTTTAATGTTTTAGGCAATGTAGCAGAAAATCCTATTGATGAAATTTTTTATGAAAATAGAGGAAGAAAAATAACTGTTAACTCTACCAATGGACAAGTAACTATGAATCCTAATAGAGTGCAATTGTATAGAGCAAGTTATAGTTGGGATGCAAAAGATTTTAAACTAACTGGCTTTTATAGAACTGGTCATTATCATTGGGCTTACGAAGGAGATTTCTTTAATCTATATCAAGAAGCTAACTATGGACCAAACATAGATTTGTATAATGGCGAAGCACCTTTTGGTTTTGAATTTGAAGGAAAAAAATCTTTAAAAGGATTGAAAGTTGCTTTTGGTCCAGAGCTTTGGTGGGGAGCCAATCCTGCAACATTAGTTAAATACAATCGCAAAATTGCTAAGTTCGATGTATCTGCCATTTGGCACGAAGACTTGGTACAAAGAAGTAGCTTGCAAAGTTCATTTGCTGTGCCAATGCCTAAAACAAGAAAAGTAGCTTTAAGCATTTCTCGTAAGTTCAACAAATTTGGAATTGATCTTGGTGGACTTTGGGCTGGACAACCATTAAATGGAAGAACTTTTCAGTTAATGAGAGATAACAATGTATATCAAGATGTAATTAAATCTGATGACAATTTTGGTGGTAAAATAAAACTAACGTATGCAACTGGAGCTATTCAATGGTATGGTTTAGCATCTTATATGGGTTTAGTGGCAAATGGTGGATTTGACCAAACAAGAACCTTTACTGGTTGGAGATTGAAAGATGTTGGAAGCGGCAATATGTATAATTTTTTAAGTGGTTTTACTTTCAATGTTGGAAAGCTACAAATTGCTCCAAACTTTATGTATCAAAAACCATTAGAAGGTCCAATTCCTGCTGATGTTGTATCTCCTGCTCGCCCAAGAAATATTTTAGATGATCCATTTTCAGTTCGTTCAAATAGAGAAACAGTTGCTGGTGAATTGTTATTGACTTATGACCCAACACCTGCAACTTGGATGTATGAGTGGGATAATGATAGACAAGAAGATGCAAAGTTTGCAGTGAGTGCAGGATTTGTTTATCGACATTTACCAACTGTGCAAGATGCTGCAATTGGTATCTTAGGCAATGGTAGAACTACATTTGTTTTTCCAGGTTCTACACCAGCACAAGATTTATGGGAAACTAATATTAGAACAGTTTCTAAAGTGAATAAAAACTTTGGTGTTATTGCTAATATTTTGGTGGGTAATGGGCAAGCAAATGGTATTGATAAAAGAACCATTAATCGTTTTGGAGTTGATGTAAGAACCATTTATAAAAAAATGAAATTTACAACCATTGCCAAGTTTAACGATTGGGGCCCATTTGACTATCATAGAGATTTTAACCTAACATTCCCAATTCAATTAATTGCTGATATTTCAACAGAAGTTGGCAAGCCAGACTGGTATTTATTGCCAAGTACTAAAGTGGGTATAAGAGCAACTTTTAGAACCTTAGACAAATATTCAAACAGGTATTCACCAACCAAAACCCTTGATGCTGCTGGTAATTGGGTTCCAGATCCTAATGCCATTGGTTTTCCAAATGGTAATGAGTGGGAGTTGAGAACTTATATTCAGTTCAACTTAGGTAAATAAATTTTTGCTAACGAATAAAAAGATAAATATGAAAAATATTTCAATAAAAAAAACAATGTCTTGCTTAGTTGCACTTTTAATTTTATTAAATTTTGGATGTAAAAAAAGAGATGTTGCAGAACTAACAAACCCCACATATCCTGTAATTGCAGATGTGTTTATTGATGATTTTACTGGAGATTTGGGCTATGGTGCTTTTGGTGGCTCAGACCTTAAAGCATTTCAAATTGATACAAAAGAAACTTATAACAATACTCGTCAGTCAATGAGATTTGAAGTGCCGGATGCGAATAGCCCTAATGGCTCTTATGCAGGTGGTGTGTTTTTAAGCAAGTCAGGAAGGGATTTAACTGGCTTTAATGCTTTAACCTTTTATATAAAAGCCAATCAAGCTGAAACTATTGGTGAGCTTGGTTTTGGTAATAGTTTTAGTGAAAATAAATATATTACAAACATCTCTAATATATCTGTAAATAGTAATTGGAAAAAAATAATCATTCCTATTCCTGATGCTTCAAAACTTAACGGAGAAAGAGGTTTATTTTACTTTGCTGCTGCACCAGATGCAAACGGCAAAGGCTATACCTTTTGGGTAGATGAAGTGAAGTTTGAGAATTTGGGGACATTATTACAAGGACAACCAACAATAATGGATGGAAATAATACATCGATTACTTCATTCGTTAGTGTTACAACGCAAGTAACAGGGTTAACTGCAACTTTTAATTTACCTACAGGTGTTAATCAATCTGTAAATGTTAGCAAAGCATATTTTAATTTTTCTTCATCAAATCCTGCTGTGGCATCAGTAAATGCAGATGGTTTAGTAACTGCACTAAGTGCAGGAACAGCAACTATTACAGGCTCTTTAAATGGTATGCAAGCAAAAGGAAGTTTAACTATTAATTGTGCAGGAAATTTTGTACCTGCACCAACACCAACTCGCAATCCTGCAAATGTTATTTCTATCTTTTCAGACACTTACACCAATGTTGGTGTAAATTATTATAATGGTTATTGGGCACCTTGGCAAACTACTGTTTCAAACGATTTTAAAGTAGGCAACGACAATGTTTTAAACTATACTAATTTCAATTTTGTTGGAATGGAATTTAGTAATCCAACTGTAAATGCATCAAGTATGACTAATTTGCATTTAGATGCTTATTTTCCAAGTGCAATTGCATCTGGTAGAGAATTTAGGGTTATAGTTATAGATTTTGGTGCTGATAAAGCTTATGGTGGAGGAAATGATACAAGACATTCAACAACTTTTACTGCACCAAAAATAGTTTCAGGTTCTTGGGTTTCTATTGATATTCCTTTTTCGAGTATGACTGGTTTAGCAAGCAGGGCTAATTTAGCTCAAATTGTTTTAGAAGGCGGTGATGGCACTTCTTTATATGTTGATAATGTATATTTCTGGAACACGCCAACTTTGCCTATAGTTCCAACAACTGCTGCACCAACACCTACAAAAGCTGCTGCAAATGTTTTGTCTGTTTTTAGTGATGCATATACCGACGTTGCAGGCACAGATTTTAATCCAAATTGGGGACAAACAACACAAGTTACACAGCCTACAATTGCAGGCTCTAAAGTGCTTCGTTATTCAGCGTTTAATTATCAAGGAACTCAGTTTGCTAGTTCATTGAATGTATCAACTTACAATAACGTACATTTAGATTTTTATTCTACAAATGCAAGTCAACTTAGGTTCTTTTTAATAAGTCCTGGACCAACAGAAAAATCAGTTAGTTTAACAGTTCCAACTACTTCAGGATGGAATAGCATTGATATACCACTAACTTCATTTTCACCTGTTGTTTTAAGCAATGTTATACAATTTAAGTTTGATGCTAATAATGCACCAGGTGCACCAGATATTTTTCTAGATAATTTATATTTCTGGAAATAACGCATTCACATTATTACTGAGTACTAGAACTAACGATGTTAAATAATTAAAAACAAATCTTTATGTTACATATAAAAAATAAGTTATTAAAATTTGGAGCAATAGCAACTACAATAGTTTCATTATATAGTTGCGAAAAAAAAGCTGAACAAACCATATCCAAAAGACAATACCAAATGGTGTGGAACGATGAATTTAATGGTGCTGCTGGTACCACGCCAGATACATCTAAATGGGTAGCAGATATTGGTACAGGTAATTTGGGTTGGGGTAATAGTGAGCTACAGTATTATACCAAAAATGGAACCAACGTGCAACAAAATGGTAATGGCTATTTAAATATAACTGCTATAAAAGAAAATTATGCCGGTTCTGGATTTACATCTGCACGTATAAAAACACAAGGTAAATTTTCTTATGGTTATGGTAGATATGAAGCAAGAATCAAAACACCAACAGGTCCTGGTGTTTGGCCAGCATTTTGGATGTTAGGAGATAATATTAACACTGTTTCATGGCCACAATGTGGCGAAATTGATATTCTTGAACAAAAAGGAAATCAATCTTACATAACTTATGGAACTGTTCACGGCCCTGGCTATGCTGGTGGAAATTCTATTGGCAAAAGTTATGCTTTACAAAATGGAAGATTCGATGCAGATTATCACATATATGCAGTAGAATGGGGTGCAGATTATGTTGACTTTTTTGTTGATGATTATTTATACCAACGTGTTACCCCAAATGATGTAACAGGAGAATGGGTTTATAATCATAACTTTTTTATTATACTCAACGTGGCTGTAGGTGGCAATTTTGTTGGCTTTCCTACAACCGGAACTCCTTTTCCCCAAACAATGTCTGTAGATTATGTAAGGGTTTATAAACAGATTTAAGTAACTGTTTAATTAAAACATATGGTGATGCATAAGTTATTTATATCCTTGTTTGCTTTTTTATTTTTTGTTGTTGGATGTAAAAAAGACTCAAACAATAACAATAATATACCAGCTCCTACAAATTTAACTTTATCGGCTATAGTAAGTGCCGACAGTAGTGGTAATGTAGCATTTACAGCTTATGCAGATAATGCTACTAGTTATGAATATGATTTTGGAAATGGTGTTTTAGAGGCTTCTATTTCAGGAGTTGTAAATTATCGGTATCAAAAAAGTGATATGTACACAGTAAAAGTAACAGCCAAAAACGCTAGTACAAATACAGCCACAAAATCTATACAAGTAAAAATCAATTTGATTCAAGCTTTATGGAACGATGAATTTGATATTGCTGGAGCTCCTGATGCAAATAAATGGACATATGATTTAGGTAACAATAATGGTTGGGGTAACCAAGAAAACCAATTCTATACTGCCAGACCAGAAAATATTAAAGTAGAAAATGGAGTATTAAAAATTACAGCTATTAAAGAATCATATAGTGGCTTTAATTACACAAGTGCTAGATTAAAATCGCAAGGAAAATTCTCTTTTAAATATGGAAGAGTTGATGTAAGGGCAAAGCTATCTTTTGGTGGGGGCACTTGGCCTGCAATATGGATGCTAGGAGATAACATTACAAGTGCTGGTTGGCCAAACTGTGGAGAAATTGATATTATGGAGCATATAGGGAATGATTTAAACAAAATTTATGGAACATTACATTATCCAGGTCGTAGTGGTGGTAATGGAAATGGAGCATTTACAATAATTTCAAATGCAACTACTAGCTTTCATAAGTATAGTTTAGATTGGACATCAACAGCAATAAAACTTTATGTAGATGACGTATTGTTTCATACAGTAGCAAACTCATCAGCAATTCCATTTAATCAAAATTTCTTTATGATACTAAACATTGCAATGGGTGGAGCTTTTGGTGGAAATATTGATCCCAATTTTGCAACTTCAGCATTAGAAATTGATTATATAAGGGTTTATAATAACTAAAATATTGTGTTATTTTTTCAATATTTTACTAATAATTCAGTCGGTACTATTTTTTTAAGAATTGCTCAAATTCTAATGCTTTTTTAAAATTTAAATATTGAAAACATGGCTCATAAAAAGGAAAATGTTTTAGATTTTATAGTTATAAATAACGAATTATTTTTTAAAATTAGTGAGGTTAATACGATGCGTCCTTTTTTTATGACCATGGTAAGTGATAGTAATCATTGGCTATTTGTATCAAGTAATGGAGGCATTAGTGCTGGCAGAACAAATGCACAATTTGCTTTGTTTCCATATTATACTGATGATAAAATAACTGAATCGGTTGAAGTAACTGGTAGCAAATCTATTTTTCAAGTAATTAAAGATGGCCAAATTTTTTTGTGGGAACCATTCTCTATAAGAAATGAAGGCAAGTATAAAACCACAAGAAATATTTACCAAAATAATTGGGGTAACAAAGTAATTTTTGAGGAAGTTAATAAAGATCTTCAACTTAGTTTTCAATACCAATTGTCAAGTAGCGATTCATTTGGTTTTGTAAAGCAATCTACTTTACAAAATCTATCAACAGTAGCTACACAAATTAAGGTATTAGATGGATTGCAAAACATTATGCCCTATGGTGTTCCATCTGATTTACAAAACTCTACTAGTAACCTTGTAGATGCTTACAAACGAGCAGAACTAATACAAAAATCTGGTTTAGGCATTTATGCATTAAGTGCAATTATAGTTGATAAGGCAGAACCTGCAGAAGCTTTAAAAGCCAATACTGTTTGGAGTACAGGTATTGATAATGCTACTTTTTTATTATCCTCTCTTCAGTTAAAAAAATTCAGAAACGATGAGCCTGTAATTTTAGAAGATGATGTAAAAGGAGAAAAGGGAGCTTATTTTTTAGTAGGTGAAATAACTTTAGATGCATCTTCAAAAAAACAGTGGTATATTGTAGCAGATGTAAATAAATCTGTATCAGATGTTGTTGCTTTAAGTAATAAAATAATCAGTAATTCAGAACTAATCCAAGATGTTTTAAAAGATGTAGAAGCAGGAACACAACATTTACAACAACTAGCAGCAGCAGCAGACAGTTTTCAATACACTGCTGATAAGCTAAACGATACACGCCATTACTCAAATGTGATGTTCAACATTATGCGTGGTGGTATTTTCGACAATAATTATATTATTGAAAAATGGGACTTTGAGAAGTATATTTTTAATGCAAATACTACATTAAAAGATTCTTGTAAAAATGCTGTTGGTCAATTAAATGAAACATTTACAATAGACGAACTTTTAACAATTGCAAAGCAAACAAACAATAGCCATTTTGTAAGACTAGCAACAGAATATTTACCATTAAAGTTTAGTAGAAGACATGGAGATCCAAGCAGACCTTGGAATCAGTTTTCAATCAATACAAAAAGTGAAATAGATGGTTCAAAAATTTTAGATTACCAAGGTAACTGGAGAGACATTTTTCAAAATTGGGAAGCCTTAGCACACTCTTATCCTTTGTTTATTGAAGGAATGATTTCAAAGTTTTTAAATGCTTCAACTTTTGATGGCTACAATCCTTATAGAGTAACAAAAGATGGGTTCGATTGGGAAACAATTGAACCTGATAATCCTTGGAGTTATATTGGCTACTGGGGCGATCATCAAATCATTTATTTAATTAAATTTTTAGAGTTTGCCGAACAATCAAAATCTGGATTTATTATTGAAAAGCTTAACGGAAAAAATTATGTGTATGCAAATGTGCCATACAGAATAAAATCATACAGCGATATTGTTTCAAATCCAAAAGATACCATTGTTTTTGATCATCAAGCCGAAAAGAAAATTCACGAAAGAAAAGAACAACTTGGTATTGATGGAGCTTTGTTAGCTGCATCAAATGGAGAAATCCATAGTGTTAGTTTTATTGAAAAAATACTAGCTACAACCTTATCTAAATTATCCAATTTTATTCCTGAAGCTGGTATTTGGATGAACACCCAACGACCAGAATGGAATGATGCAAATAACGCATTGGTGGGTAATGGCGTAAGTATGGTAACACTTTGTTATTTACGCAGATTTTTATATTTCCTACATCAAACATTACAAAAAGCCAGTGTTGAAACTTTTGATATTTCAGAAGAGTTAATTGGATTTTTTAACGAATTGTCTACCACATTTAGCAATAATAAATCTCTATTAAAGACAACAATATCTAACCAAGATAGAAAAGCAATAGTAGATGCTTTAGGAAATGCTGGTAGTAATTTTAGAAACACAGTTTACGCCCAATCTTTTTCTGGTAAAACAGCGATGTTAGCAAAAAAGCAATTGGTAGATTTTATTGAAAATGCTCTCGATTTTGTGCATCACAGCATAGCTGCTAATAAAAGAAAAGATGGTTTATACAACGCTTACAATCTTGCATATTTTACATCAAACGAAGTAAAGATTGATTATTTAAGTGAGATGCTTGAAGGTCAGGTTGCTATTTTAAGTTCAGGATGTTTAAGTGCAGAAGAAAGTATATCTGTATTAAACGCATTAAAACAAAGTGCTTTATACAGACAAGATCAAAATAGTTATATACTTTATCCAAATAAGCAATTACCGAAATTTTTAGTGAAAAACAATATTCCTAATCATTTGATTGAGCAGTCGAAATTGTTAACTCAAATGATTGCAGCTGGTGATACATCATTAGTGCAAAAGGATGTTGAAGGTGTTTGCCATTTTAATGGAAATTTTAAAAATGCAAATGACTTAGTAAAAGCGATATCTGTTCTTGAATCACAGTATCACGCATTGGCTCATAATGAAGAAAAGTTATTGCTAGATATGTTCGAAACTGTATTCAATCATAAAGAATTTACAGGAAGGTCGGGTACATTTTTCGCTTTTGAGGGATTAGGGTCTATTTATTGGCATATGGTTTCAAAACTATGTTTGGCTGCACAAGAATCTTGCTTATGGGCAATTGAAAACAATGCCTCTGCAGAAATAGTAAAAGAATTAACAGAGCTATACTATGATGTTAAAGATGGTATTGGAGTGCATAAATCTCCTGAAGTTTATGGTGCATTTCCTATAACTCCATATTCCCACACACCGTTGCATAAAGGTGCTCAACAACCAGGTATGACAGGGCAAGTTAAAGAAGATATATTAACAAGAATTGGTGAACTTGGAATAGTAAAACAAGATGGTAAGTTAATATTTAAGCCAACCATTTTATCATCAAATGAGTTTTTGCAAAACGAACAAAAAGTTACATTTATTGATGTATTGGCTAATAATTTTACGTTAACACTGCCAGCTAATTCTTTAGCATTTACCATTTGCCAAGTGCCTATTATTTACAAGAAAGATTCAAAGTTGCAGATAGAAGTTTTCTTTAATGATGGTTCTAAAAAACTAGTTGATGGTAATACCCTCGACCAAGAAATTGCAGCTCAAATATTCAATAGAACTGGTGCTATAACTTATGTTGAGGTTTCTTTTAACGAACATTATTTTAACTAATGCAATGCGTTTATGTTTTTGCATCATATTAATTTCTTTTACGTCATTTATGAATAAGGTATTCAGCAATGAAATTACTGCTGCACATATTTTGGGGAATCCTAAATATCAAGCCATTTGTTATGGAGGCTATAGAACTTGCACTAGAGATGTTGTTCCAACAGTTGAAGAAATTAAAGATGATTTAAAAATATTGTCTGCTATGAACATTAAAGTGTTAAGAACATATAATGTGCATCATAAAGAAATTGACAATCTACTAGAAGCCATTGAACAACTCAAAAAAACAACACCTGCATTTGAAATGTATGTTATGTTGGGAGCTTGGATTGATTGCAAAAATGCTTGGACAAATCAAACACCAATACACACTGAAGAAAGTTATAGAAATGCAGTTGAAATAAATCGTGCTGTTGAACTTGCTAATCAATATCCTAAAATAATTAAAATAATTGCAGTTGGTAACGAAGCAATGGTCAATTGGGCAACTAGTTATTATGTTACCCCTAACATCATACTCAAATGGGTTAAGCATTTGCAGCAATTAAAAAAACAAAACAAGCTTGCTAAAAATATTTGGATAACTAGCTCAGACAATTTTGCCTCTTGGGGTGGTGGAGATTCTAGCTATCACAATAAAGATTTAAATGCTCTCATAAGGGCAGTTGATTATATTTCATTGCATACTTATCCTATGCACGACACTCATTATAATCCAACTTTTTGGGGCATAAAATCTACAGAAGTAAACCTTAGTAAAAAACAGCAAATTGAAGCTGTAATGCTACGCTCTAGAGATTATGCTATACAACAATACAAAAATGTAGCACAATATGTTCGAAAACTTGGTATTAAAAAACCAATACACATAGGTGAAACAGGTTGGGCAACTCAATGCAATGAACTATATGGACACAATGGTTCTAAAGCAATTGATGAGTATAAATCGGCTATGTATTATAAAATGATGAGAGAGTGGAGCAACGAAAAAAAAATTAGTTGTTTCTTTTTTGAAGCATTTGATGAGTGTTGGAAAAATGCTGCTAATGCTTTACACTCAGAAAATCATTTTGGACTTTTTAATTTGAATGGAGAAGCCAAATATGCTTTATGGAATTTAGTTGATAAGCAGCTTTTTAAAGGACTAAAAAGAAACGGAAAACCAATTACCAAAACCTTTAATGGTAAGGTAAATGTATTGTTACAAGATGTTCAATTACCCAATAAACTTTTAAATGATTAGCTTGTGGTAAATAAGAATAATTATATTAAAAAAGCATTTGTATTAGCTTTAATAAGTTCAATTATGGCTTTAACTGCATTTCCCCAAAAAACACAAGTGCAAATATTTGAAACATCTGCACAGGGCAATAAATTAACCCCGATACAGCCTATAAAAAGTCAGTTGAATACATCAGCTATTCAAATACAAACAGAAAAAAAGTTTCAAAAAATTACAGGTTTTGGTGGTTCTTTTACTCAATCAACAGCTTATTTGTTTAATAAATTAAGTACTGCCAATCAACAAAAAATTATTAATGCTTATTTTAGTAAAGAGGGTGCAAATTATTCTTTAACACGAACACACATAAACTCTTGCGATTTTAGTACCCATCAATATGCTTACAACACAACAGATGGAGATACCAGTTTGCAACAATTTGATATTAGTGAAGATTTGAAAGGTATTATACCAATGATTAAAGAAGCAAAAAAAGCAAGTAAAGATGGCTTTAAAATTATTGCTTCACCTTGGACAGCACCACCTTGGATGAAAGATAATAATAAATGGGTGGGTGGTAAATTACAACCCAAATATTACGATACTTGGGCATTGTATTTCTCGAAATATTTTACAGCCTACAAAAAATATGGAATTGATTTTTGGGGCATTACAGTAGAAAACGAACCACATGGAAATGGAAACAATTGGGAAAGTATGCTTTATAGTCCCAAAGAAATGACTGATTTTGTTGAGTTTCATCTCGGACCTAAACTAGAAAAAGATGGATATGGTAAAATAAAAATCTTAGGATACGATCAAAACAGAGCTGGCATACAAGAATGGGTAGATGAAATGTATCGTTCTACAAATGCTACAAAATATTATGCAGGATTAGCAGTGCATTGGTATGAAAGTACTTATGATTATTTTGGAGATGCCTTACAATATGCTCATAAAAAAAATCCTACTAAACACCTAATAAACACTGAAGCTTGTATTGATAGTGATGTGCCAAAATGGAAAGATGATAATTGGTATTGGAGCAAAGAAGCTACAGATTGGGGATGGGATTGGGCAAGCGAAACAGAAAAGCATTTACACCCTAAATATGTTCCTGTGTTTAGATATGCTACAGATATTATTGGTTGCCTAAATAATTATGTAGATGGATGGATAGATTGGAACATGGTATTGAACAAGCAAGGAGGACCTAATTGGTTTAAAAATTGGTGTGCTGCTCCTGTGTTGGTTGATGAAGATAACGATGAAGTATATTTTACTCCATTGTATTATACAATGGCTCATTTTAGCAAGTTCATTAGACCTGGTGCAAGAAGAATTGGTTTTAACAATACAGATAAAGACTTAATGGTAACAGCTGCAAATAATACAGATGGAAGTATTGCTATAGTAATATTTAACGCATCAGAAACACCAAAAAATTGCAGCATATCATTGAACAAAAAGCAAGTTAATACTGCAATTAGTGCAAAAGCTATTCAAACAATTGTAATTAAATAAAAAATCTAACAAATAAAATATTGCTAAATGCCATCATTACAAAAAAACAAAGTACCAATAGGTCAAAAAATTGCTTTTGGGTTAGGAATGCTTGCCAATCAAATGTTCCCTGCTATGATTGGAATTTTTACAGTTGTATTAGTTGAACAATTAGGCTTTAGTGGCTTATTACTTGGGTTATCTTATTTTATTCCAAAATTTTATGATGCCATTTTTGATTTGATTATGGGTTATGTAAGTGATAACACTAAATCAAGATGGGGAAGACGAAGACAATACGTATTTGCAGGAGCCATTTTGTTAGGGTTATCATTTGCATTTATGTGGCAGCTACATGCAGAAAATGGAGTAACATATAATTTTCTTTACTTTTTAGGACTCTCATTGTTTTTTTATTCAGCATTAACCATATTCAGCATTCCTTATGTAGCTATGGGCTACGAAATGAGTGATGATTTTCATGAGAGAACAAACATAATGGCAACCTCTCAACTAATAGGGCAACTAGCTTGGGTTATTGCTCCTTGGTTTTGGGTATTTATGTATAATAAAGATTGGTTTCCATCAGCAGATAGTGCTACAAGAACTTTAGCTGTTTATGTTGCCATAGCTTGTGCAATTTTAGCTGCTATTCCAGCTATTTTTATTACAAGTAAATCAACACTTAATGAAAATTATAGCCCTATTGATTTAAAAGGAATATTAGGTAGTTTTGGAGAAATAAAAGAGGGTTTAAAAGCATCAATTGAAATAAAACCATTTCGTAAAATTTGTATTGCAACATTTTTAATTTTTAATGCTTTCCAAACCACGGCAGGTTTTTCTTATTACATTATTAAATATTATTTATTTAAGGGAAACGAAAATAGTTTTGGTCTTTGGCCCACTCTTTTTGGATGTGTAGGTGCAGTTATTACAACAATTATGGTTATACCTATTGTGGCTAAAATGTCTAAATCAATGGGCAAAAAAAAGGCATTTCTCCTCTCTCAATCTATCTCAATTGTTGGATATATTTTGTTTTGGGTGTTGTTTGTTCCTGGCAAACCCTACCTTTTTCTTTTTGCTTTACCTTTCTTTTCTTTTGGCATTGGTAGTTTATTTACTTTAATGATGTCTATGACATCAGATGTAATTGATATTGACGAATTAAATACTGGCAAAAGAAGAGAAGGTAGTTTAGGTGCTATTTATTGGTGGATGGTTAAATTTGGAACTGCAGTTGCAGGTCTTATAAGTGGTTTAATTCTTTCATTAATACTCTTTATTCCAAATGCTGAAACACAAAGCGATAGCACAATGTTTTGGATGAGAATTTTCTTTTCAGGCATTCCAATTTTGGGAACTTTAGGTGCTATTTGGAGTATGAAAGATTATGATATTGATGAAACTAAAGCATTAGAGGTAAGAGATTTAATAAACAAAAAAAAAGCAGAAAAAAAGCCTAGTTCATCGTCTTACGTTGCAGGAAAATTGTATGAATTAGATAAAAATATAAAAAATACTTTAGGGTTAGATTTATCAAATAAAACCTCTCAAGAATTAAGTGAACTATTTACCCAAACGCTGCAAAGTGGCTTGCATGGTATGTGTTTTAGCCCATATCAAGAAGGGCAAAATATTGGCGATCAATTAACTGAAGAACAAATTAGTCATCGTATTAATATTATTTCTCCATATACCCAATGGATAAGAACATTTTCTTGTACCGAAGGCAATGAACTCATTCCTAAAATTGCCAAACAAAATAACTTAAAAGTTTTAGCAGGTGCTTGGATTAGTAATGATAAAACAAGAAACGAAAAAGAAATACAAAATCTAATTGATTTAGCTAAAGCAGGTTATATTGATATGATTGCTGTTGGTAATGAAGTGCTGCACAGAAATGAACTTTCTGAGCAAGAAGTTATTAACTATATTAAAAGAGTAAAACAGCAAATTCCAAGTCAAATTAGCGTAGGCTATGTTGATGCTTACTACCAATTTTTAAAAAGACCTAAACTAATTGAAGCCTGCGATGTAATACTTATCAATTGTTATCCATTTTGGGAAGGTGCATTGTATGAACATTCAATATCTTATTTAGACAAAATGGTAGCTCTAACAAAACAAGCGTCTGCAGGAAAACAAGTAATTATAGCAGAAACAGGTTGGCCAAGTATTGGCGAAAAAGTAGAAGAAGCACTACCAACATCTAGCAATGCAATGAAATATTTTATTAGTGTTAACGATTGGGTAAAAAAGAGTGAAGTAGAAGTATTTTATTTTTCTTCGTTTGATGAAACCTGGAAAATAAAACAAGAGGGAATTGTAGGGGCAGGTTGGGGAATTTGGAATAAAAACGAACAATTAAAAAACTAAAATTATGTCATTCTCTAAAGATCATATTATTCATTTAAAACCCGAGTCTAGTTTTAGCTACATAGAAAACCAGTCAGAAGAAAAACGCAATGATTTGTTTGCAGAAATTATGCAAAATGGTTTTCATGGATTGTGTTTTAGTTTATATGAAGATGGTCAAAAACCAGGCGATATTATTTCTGAAGATCAAGTACGCAGAAGAATGGAAATTTTAAAGCCACATATCTCGTGGATACGTTCATTCTCTTGCACTGAAGGAAATGAATTTATACCAAAAGTAGCTAAAGAATTGAGCATTAAAACTTTGGTAGGTGCTTGGTTAGGTGATGATGATGAAGTGAATCAAAGAGAGATACAAGGCTTAATTGATTTAGCAAAAAATGGCTATGTAGATATTGCTGCTGTAGGCAATGAAGTTATGTATAGAAAAGACTTAACAGAAGAGCAATTATTAGTGTTTATTCAAAAAGTGAAAAATGAAATTCCGAATGTTCCTGTTGGTTATGTTGATGCATATTATGAGTTTTCACACAGACCCGCCATTACAAATTTATGTGATGTAATACTTTGTAATTGTTATCCTTTTTGGGAAGGTTGTCCAATTGATTACTCATTGGATTATATGAAACAAATGTATCAACAAGCAAAAGATGCAAGTGGTGGAAAGCAAGTAATTATAACAGAAACAGGATGGCCAAGTCAAGGGGAAAATGTAAAGAGTGCTTATCCTGGCCATAATAGTGCAAGAGATTATTTTATCAATACTCAAATATGGTCGGCAAACGATAATATTCCTGTTTTTTATTTTGCGTCTTTCGATGAAAGCTGGAAAGTTGGAGCAGAAGGCACAGTGGGTGCTTATTGGGGAATTTGGGATAAAAACGAAGTATTAAAATTTTAGTTGCAGTGCTTGTTGATAGTATTATTCTATGACTATAATTTAAATAGTTTTAAAAGGATTAATCATAGTAATTGCATCATTACTTTTTATATAAAATTGGTTTGCTTTAGTTGAAAATAAACCAGCCCCTATTGAATAGACGTAATGATATATTTCTTCTATTTAAATTAAAAAGAGTAATACCTAGGTATGCCTTTTATTATAATAATGTTTAATGTATAGGTAATTAACTATTGTTTTTACTAATAATACCACCTTATATTCAACTACACAAGCCATAATCAATGTCATTAATTTATAAAATATCATTTTCTACTTTACTCTGGTTGATTTTAACCAATCAATCAAATGCTCAAATTTTAAGTGCAACCATTGAGCAGAAAGTAGAAAATATTTTACAAAAAATGACTATTGAAGAAAAAATAGGGCAAATGAACCAATACAATGGTTTTTGGGATGCCACAGGACCTGCTCCAAAATCAGGTTCTTCAAAAATAAAATATGATAATTTAAAAAAGGGATTGGTTGGTTCTGTACTAAATGTAAAAGGAGTTAGTAATGTTAGAAAGCTTCAAGAAATTGCTGTTAAGGAAACCAGATTAGGTATTCCATTATTATTTGGTTTTGATGTAATACATGGCCAAAAAACAATTTTTCCAATACCATTGGCTAGCTCATGCAGTTGGGATGTAGAAGCAATTGAAAATAGTACAAAGGTTGCAGCAATTGAAGCTAGTGCAATGGGCATAAATTGGACTTTTGCTCCAATGCTTGATATTTCAAGAGATGCAAGATGGGGAAGGGTGATGGAAGGTGCAGGTGAAGATCCTTATTTAGCATCTTTAATTGGTGTAGCACAGGTCAAAGGATTTCAAGGCAAATCATTTTCAAGCAATCATTCAATATTAGCAACAGCAAAACATTTTGCTGGCTATGGTTTTGTGGAAGCAGGAAGAGAATATAACGCTGTAAATATTAGCAATGCTCAATTATATAATGTCATATTACCTCCCTTTAAAGCTGTAGTAGATAGTGGAATAAAAACGGTAATGAATGCATTTAATTCATTAAATGGAATACCAGCTACAGGAAATCAATTTTTATTAAGAGATTTATTAAAAGATAAATGGAAATTTAAAGGACTTGTTGTAAGTGATTGGGGTTCTATTATTGAAATGATAGACCATGGTTTTGCTAAAGATTCTGCCGAAGCAGCAACTATTGCAGCCAATGCAGGATGTGATATGGATATGGAATCTTATGCATTTGTAGACCAATTAACAGAACTTGTAAAAAAAGGCAAAGTTGATATTAAAATTATTGATGAAGCAGTAAAAAGAATTTTACGAATAAAGTTTGAATTAGGATTGTTTGATAATCCATTTAAATATTGCGATGAAAACAAAGAAAAAGAATTGTTGTACCATCCCCGCCATTTAAAAGCAACTTTAGAATTAGCACAAAAATCTATTGTGTTATTAAAAAATGAAAACAACTTATTACCCTTAAAAAAATCTCAAAAAAAAATTGCATTAATTGGTTCTTTAGCTAATGATAAAAATAGTTGCTTAGGAAACTGGAGAATTGCAAGCGATGACAATACTGCTATTTCGGTACTTGAAGGTTTGCAAAATATTTCATCAAATATTTCTTATGCTAAAGGTGCAGATGTAGCAATTGGTAAAACAAGTTTTGTTAAACAAACTATAGTTAATGATAATGACACCACAGGTTTTGCAGATGCTATTAAATTAGCAAAGGCAAGTGAAGTAGTGATTATGGTTTTAGGCGAAAATGGCTTTCAAAGTGGTGAAGGCAGAAGCCGATCTAAAATTGATTTACCAGGTGTGCAACAACAATTATTAGAAGAAATATTTAAGGTAAATAAAAATATTGTACTGGTGTTAATGAATGGCAGACCACTAGCCATTACTTGGGCTGCACAAAATATTCCAGCAATTATTGAGGCTTGGCAATTGGGCTCACAAACAGGTAATGCTGTTGCTAGTGTTTTGTTTGGCGAAGTAAACCCAAGTGCTAAATTAACAATGACATTTCCACGAAGTGTAGGACAAATTCCAATTTATTATAATCATTTAAGTAATGGTCGTCCAAATGCAGGTAATAACGTTTTTTGGTCTCATTATTCCGATGAGTCTAATCAACCTTTATACCCTTTTGGTTTTGGTTTAAGCTATTCAAAATTCAAATACAGCAACTTAAATATTGATACAACAAATAATGAAAAAATTAAGGTATCAGTAACTATTAAAAATACAAGCAATGTAGATGGAGAAGAAATTGCCCAACTTTATATACACGATAAAGTTTCAAGTATTAGCAGACCAGTAAAAGAATTAAAAGCATTTAAGAAATTGCTTATTAAAGCAAACGAATCAAAAACTGTTGAATTTATATTAACTAATAACGAGCTAGGCTATTACAATAACAACGGTAATTTTATTATAGAAGCAGGTGAATTTGAAGTGATGGTTGGAACAAACTCTGATGATGTTTTGAAAAAAACATTCAACAAAATGTAAAGAAATGACACTAAAAAAATTACTCATTTTTTTGTTTTTATTTACAGTAAAAACAATTTGTTGTCAAGTAAATTTATCAAAAGGATTATTGGCATATTACCCATTTAATGGAAATACAAATGATGTAAGTGGTAACAATTTAAATGCTGTAAATTTTGGAGCAACACCTACTACAAATGCCGCCAACAAGATCAATAGTGCTTATGATTTCAATGGCACTTCAGCTAACATATTACTTCCTAATAGTCCAAAATTTAACTTTAATGCTACCGATTCTTTCTCAATTTCCTGTTGGATTCAACCTAGCAATAATGCAGCATTAAACCTTCAAGCACTAATAGTAAAAGCTGTGTTTGATGCTAATGTGCAAAATGCTAACTGGAGTTATGGTTTGTATCTCAATTTAGATAAAGCAATGAGTGGCTTTAATGCAAATAATTTTTTAAATGGTACAACTTCATTATCGCAAAATAATTGTTGGTATCATTTGGTTGTAACTTATAAAAATGGCATTTGGATTTTATATGTAAATGGAAAAGTAGAAGCACAGGATTTAACACAAACAAAATTTATTTCGCAAAATGCTAGTGTATCAAGCACCATTGCAATTGGTAAAAAAGGAAGCTCTAATGGAGAATATTATAAGGGCAAAATAGATGAAGTAAGAATTTATAGCAGAAACCTTAACAAAGGCGAAGTTGAAACTTTGTACCAACTTGAAAACACAACAGCCGATTTTTCTATCTCTCAAAATGCTTGTAATCCCAAGCAAATTTCTTTTAAAACCAATACCATAAATATCAATAA
>JAPLER010000110.1:26132-53519 GCA_026391115.1 Bacteroidota bacterium
TGGAGATGGCTTTGTCGATAGTAATAAAATACAGTTTAATTATACCTATTCAAATTTCAATAACTATAACGTACAGTTAGTTATTCAAAACAATTTTGGATGTTTTGATACTACTGTAAAAAACATATCTGTACTGGTGAATTTTGATAGTTCCATTTTGTTGAATAATAAAGACACTTCAATTTGTTCGAGTAAGTCTCTTTCATTAATTTCTAGCAATAGCTTTACCGATTTTTGTTGGTTATCATCTGACAATAGTTTAACAGGTAGTGTGGTAAATCCTATGGTTACTCCCATCAATACTACAACGTATACTTTAACCACAAAAGCATTAGGAAATAATTTAATTTTAAATGGAGATTTTGAACAGGGAAATTCAGGTTTTGAAACAGATTATGTTTTTAATCCTGGAACAGCAGGTGCTATTCAAGGAATATATACTATTGGTAATAATCCCAAAAATTGGCTAAGTGCTTTTGCAGCCTGTACAGATCATACACCTGGTACTACAAACGATAAAATGTTAATGCTAGATGGAAGCACAAAATCAGGTGTTGAATTATGGCGTCAAACAATATTTGTAAAACCAAATACTACTTATAATTTTTCTTTTTGGCTGCAATCAATAGTTGCACAAAACCCTGCTGTAATAAAAGTAAAAATTAATGGAAAGTATTTCGACAATTCTATTAAAGCAGATTTAGCAACTTGTTCTTGGAAAAATTTTAATGCTAACTGGCACTCTAGCACTTCATCTACTGTAACAATTACTTTAGAAGATTCAATTATAGTAAGTCAGGGAAATGATTTTGTAATTGATGATATTTCTCTTAATGAGATTACTCTCAAACAAGATTCTATGAGAGTATTTGTTAGCAAACCAACAACACAAACAATTAACCAAACCATTTGTTTTGGACAATCGCTTAATGGCTACTCAACTTCAGGAAATTACCAAGATAAATTTTTAAATATTTTTGGATGTGATAGTACTGTTAACTTAAATCTTACAGTATTAAATGCACCAACAGTACAGAAAAAAACAGTTTCAGGTTGCGATAGTGTCATTTTAAATAGTGTTATATACACTACAAATCAGTTTGTAAAAGATACAATTAAAAATCAATTGGGCTGCGATAGCATCATTCTAGAATATGACATTAAAGTTCTATCCAAACCAGTAAATTTTATTAACCCTAAAAATATTACAGTTTGTTTAGATAAAAAATTTAGTGTTAATGGCTTTGCAAATTATTTATGGAATACAGGCGATACAAGTGCAAACATTAACTTAAATGGATTAAATAAATATTGGGTAAGTGTTGCTAATGCTGATGGATGTAAAGGTAGCGACACTATTAATGTTAACTATAACAGTGCAACTTATGATAGTGTTAATAAAACTATTTGCTTTGGAGATAGTATTAATGGACATAAAGTAACAGGTATTTATAGAGATACATTGATTAACTATTTAGGCTGTGATAGTTTCAAAATTTTAAACCTTACAGTATTTCCTTCACCCAAAACAACATTAGATACATTAAAAGGTTGTGGTAGTGTAAGTTTTAATGGTTTTGCTTACACAAGCAATCAAATGGTAACCATCAAAACACCAAACCAATTGGGTTGCGATAGTATTATTGCACAACATCAAATCATCGTTTTATCTGCTGCTAACAATGTATTATTTAAAAACGACACATCAATTTGTGAAGGAATAAAATTGACCCTTTATCCAGGAAGCTTTAAGAGTTATTTATGGAGTACAGGAGCTTTAGATACAGCCATTATTATAGACAAAAAAGGCTTGTATTGGGTAACTGTTACCAATGCAGCTAACTGCTCTGTTACAGATACATTTAATTTGATAGATGTTTATCCTACCCCTAAAAACTTTATTATACCAAATAAAAAAACTACTTGTTTGGGCAAAAGTTTTACGTTAAATGGGTTTAATAATTATCAGTGGAATACAGGAGAAAATACATCTAGTATTAATTTAAATGGACTAGACAAATACTGGGTTGCAGTTACTAATACAAATGGTTGCCAGGGAACAGATACCTTGTATGTTACATATAGCAATGCTACTATAGATAGTACTAGTAAAACTATTTGCTTTGGTGATAGTGTTAATGGTTATAAAACAACCGGCATTTACAGAGATACTTTGGCTAATTATTTAGGCTGCGATAGCATTAAAATTTTAAACCTTACAGTTTTGCCAGCTTTGGTATTTACAAGTGATACTATTACAAGTTGTGAAAGCGTAATTTTTAATGGGGTAACTTATTATAACAGCCAATTAGTTTCAACCATAATTAAAAACCAATTAGGCTGCGATAGTATTAACAGCCAACGGTTGATTGAAATTTTAACCAAGCCATTAAATTTTATTTCCCCCAAAAAAATCACTACTTGTTTAGGCGAAAAGTTTTCGATATCTGGATTTAATAGTTATAAATGGAATACAGGAGATGTTGGCCCATTCATTAATTTAAATGGGTTAAACAAATATTGGGTTGAAGTAGTTGGCAACAATGGTTGTGTTGGTAGTGATACTTTAACAGTTGAGTATTCTGGTAAATTCGAGCCTTCTGGCACCAATGCTTTTTCGCCAAATGGCGATGGTATTAACGATGAATTTAAACCTTATGCTAATAGTGGTTGTTTTAAAAAATATAGAATTGTTATTTTTAATAGAAATGGCCAAAAACTTTTTGAGTCTACCAACCCACTAAAAGCTTGGGATGGAAATTTTAATAGAAAGCCACTACCAATAGGTGTATACTACTACATCATAAACTTTGAAACAACAAGTGGACTTAGCGATGTAAAAAGTGGTTATTTAAGTTTGCTGCGATAACTTTAGTAACAATTCTATTACCATAAGTTTATAGCAATAGTTTTTGGTGTTTATTTGTATCTCTTGCTATTATTGAAATGTATTTAAAAGTAGTTGTGGACTTTGTTATAAAGAGGTATTAAATAGTACCCATTAACAGAAACAGGAAGTAGGCTTTACTAAAGAACAGGTTAGCAGCAATTATGTTGATGTTAAAAATAAAAGTAAAGTTGCAACTTATTTGGTAGTGCTGTAAGTGTTTGTGACGATGAGATAAACAAATTACCTTAAGTTAAAGTAATTTACTTGTATATAGGTGTGGCTATTTTATTTGTGGCAGCAGCACTTTTGATGTAATGGTTAGAACAAACTCTGAGCAAGGATTAACCGGAAGTTTTATTAAAAAATAAACCCCTCTCAAAATATTCTAAATATATATTTACAATTTCCCTTTATTTTTGGAGCAAGATGATAGCTTTTGTAAGAGGAAACTTTGTAAATAAATCTCCAGCCAAAGTAATTGTTGATGTTAATGGCGTTGGGTACGATTTACATATTAGTTTAAATACCTACGAGGCTATTAGTCAACAAGAAAATGGTCTTCTATACACTTATTTACACATTACTGAAAATGCACAAACGCTTTTTGGTTTTGCTGATGTTAAGGAGAAAGAAATTTTCTTGCATTTAATAAGTATTTCTGGTGTGGGTGCAACAACAGCACGAATTATGTTGTCTAATATGAAACCATCAGAAATTGCAAAATTTATAGTATCAGGCAGCGTTAATGATTTAATGAGGATCAAAGGAATAGGAAAGAAGACAGCTGAATTACTAGTGATTGGTTTAAGAGATAAATTAAGTAGTTTTTTAACAGAACAAATAACAACATCTAACAATTATACCCTAAACCCAATGGAGCAAGATGCAGTTGATGCGTTAATAGCATTAGGCATTAATAAACCATTGGCAGAAAAAGCAGTTAACAAAGTATTGCAAACAAATACTAATATTGCAGTACAAGATATTATTAAACTAGCATTAAAAAATTTATAAGTATAGGGGCATTTTTACCTAACCAAGGTTTCTTCTCTTGAAAAAAAATATTGTTACAGCTTTAGGCTATGCACTGTTTGGTATAATAGTATTATGCCAAGCCAATTACACTTTTGCCCAACAAAAAAATAGTTCAGATTCTTTGCGTTATCCATTACAAGATAGACGTGGAGATAGATTTACGTGGCAAAACAAAAACTCATTTAATATTGGAGATACTTCAATTTTGCATCAAACTATTGAGTACGATGCAAAAACAAAACAATATTATATTGTAGAAAAAATTGGCAAACGCCTTTATCGTAAACCCACTTATTTAACCTTTAAAGAGTTTTATGAGTTACAAAAAAAAGCACAGGAAGCAGCTTATTTTAAATTAAGAACAGATGCTCTTTTTGCTTTAAATAAAAAATTAGACAGACCCAAACCTATTGTTTATCCAAGTTTTTTTGATAGAACTTTTGGGCTTGGCAATATTGCACCAAACGCAGCAAATACCATTAATAATGCTGCCAGTCAAGTAAAAGGAAAAATTGAAGAGGGTAAAAATCAAGTAAATGGATTAAAAGGAAAAGCAGACGAAACCAAGAAAAATTTAAAAAACCCATTAGGTTTAATTGATATAAAACCAACAGGAAACATAGATATTTTAATGGGTTATCAAGGGCAATTTACAAATAATCCCACTTTGCCAGAAAGGGCTAGAAGAACAGGTGGTTTTGATTTTGATATGAATGCCAATGTGGGTGTAAATGCAAATATTGGAGACAAACTTAAACTTCCTATTAATTACAACACGCAAGCTAATTTTGACTTTAGCAATCAAATAAAACTAGACTATAAAGGCACACCAGACCAATTGTTGAAAAGCATTGAGGCTGGTAATATTGCGTTTGAAGCCAAAGGAACTTTAATACCAAGTGCAACCAATTTGTTTGGCGTAAAAACTAGTTTGCAATTTGGTAAATTAACATTTACAGCAGCTTTGGCCAATCAGCGTAGTACAAGGCAAGATCAAACACTACAAGGTGGAGCTTCCGTTACGCCTTTTCAAAAAAAGTTGAGCGAATATGAAGAAAACAGACACTTTTTAGTAGCACAACATTTTAGAAGGAACTTTAATACGGCAATGAGTAAGTTGCCTATTATTACTAGTCAAATTAATATTTCAAGAATTGAGGTTTGGGTTACTAATAGAAATGGTGCAACTGTAGATGCCAGAGATGTAATTGGCTTTACAGACTTAGCAGAGGGTGATGCAAATTTTGCAAATCCAATAATAAACCCAAATGCAACAGTAGCTATGTCGCCATTCAATGGTGCATCTGTGCCTAATAATATTAATAATGGTTTATACCAAAAGTTAGCAAGCGATCCCAACAATAGAATCCCATCTCAAGTAAATGGAAATATGGTTAACCTAGGTTTACAACCTGTAAGAGATTACGAAAAAACATTTGCCAGAAAACTAACTACTAATGAATATACCTTTAACCCACAATTGGGTATGTTATCATTAAATTCTCAATTATTACCAGATGAAGTTTTAGGTGTTGCTTATGAATATTCTTTAAATGGAAAAGTTTATAAAGTTGGAGAATTTAGTCAGGAAGTAGCGTTAGACACAGCAACAAAATCTGCTGGGGTGCAAAAAATGTTGTTCTTAAAATTATTGAAAGCTACAAGTGCAAGAGTACAATTGCCAATTTGGAGACTGATGATGAAGAACGTATATTCATTAGATATGGTGGGTATAAGTAGAGAAGATTTTAAATTGAATATTTTATACGACCAACCAAGTGGTGGTTTAAACAGGTATTTACCACAAACTAATACTACAAGTGAGGGTAAACCTATTATTTCTTTAATTGGTTTAGATAGATTAAATAATAGAAACGACCCACAACCAGATGGACAATTTGACTTTGTTGAAAGCTTTACCATTTACTCGCAATATGGTAGAATTATTTTACCAAAACTGGAGCCATTTGGTGCAGATCTAAAAGATATTGCTTACTCAAATCTTTCACCTGATACTATTAGTCAAAAATATATTTACCCTCAGCTATACGATTCTATTAAAGCTATTGCACAAACCTATGCTAACCTAGATAGATTTGTAATGCAAGGTCAAAGCAAAGGAAGTGGTGGTAGCGAAATTTATTTGAATGGCTATAATATTCCTCCTGGCAGTGTGCGTATCAATGCAGGTGGAAGATTGCTAACAGAAGGTAGTGATTATACTATTGATTATAATTTAGGACAAGTAAAAATATTGAATCAAGCTATTTTAAACAGTGGCGTGCCAGTACAAGTAAGCTACGAAAACAACGCCACTTTTGGTATTCAGCAAAAAGGATTTTTGGGTTTAAGATTAGATTATAAAGCTAACAAAAAATTTCATATTGGTGCAACAATGGAACGTTTAAATGAACGTCCATTTTTCACCAAGCAAAACATTGGCGAAGACCCAGTACGTAATACTATTTACGGTGTAGATTTTAGTTTTAAATCAGATGTGCCTAAACTTACCAAATGGTTAGATAAATTGCCTTTTTACAGCACAAAAACAATGAGTACCATTACTGCTTATGGCGAAGGTGCTTATTTTAAACCTGGCCATCCACCACAAATTGGAAGTGGCGGCAATGGCTTAATTTATATAGATGATTTTGAAGGAACAAGAAGTAGTTTAGACTTGCGTTTCCCTTTATCTTCTTGGACACTGGCTTCCACACCACAAGGTGTTAATTATCCAGAAGCAATTTTATCTGATAGTATTCCTTATGGCTATAACAGAGCAAAACTGGCTTGGTACAATATTGAAACCAATTTACAAGACAAAAACTCAAACACCAATCCTTTAAAAAATAATTTAAAAGAATTAAGCGACCCACGTGTAAGACAGGTTTATACCAATGAGTTGTTTCCTCAACAAACAACAAATATTACTAATACGCAAACGCAAACTTTTGATTTAAGTTATTACCCAGAAGAAATTGGACCTTATAACTATTTGGCATCATCACAAAGACTAAATAGTAATGGTACATTTAAGTTGCAAGAAAGGCGATCTAAATGGGGTGGTATTATGCGTTCTATTGACCAAACAGATTTTGAAACCAACAACTTTGAATTCATAGAATTTTGGGTACAAGATCCGTTTTTACATGACTCAATAATTAATAATGGTGTAAAAAGAAGTGGTGGTAAATTAAAAATTAATCTAGGAAACATAAGTGAAGATATTTTAAAAGATGGTAAGCGTTTTTACGAAAATGGAATGCCTACTCCTACATCTCCTGCACAAGTTGATAGCAGTACAACTTGGGGTAGAGTGCCTACTAACCCAATACAAGTTACAAGTGCATTTAGCAACGACCCCAATGATAGAGTTTATCAAGATGTGGGTTTTGATGGATTGGATGATGCTGGAGAAAAAAGAAAAAGGCAAGTGTATTTAGATTCTTTAACCACAGAGTTTGGCAGCTCTGCACCAATTACACTTGCAGCTATAAGTGACCCAAGCCATGATAACTATGTTTGGTACAGACAAAGCATTTTTGATGATGTTAATGCTGGTATTTTAGAACGTTATAAAAATTTCAATAACCCACAAGGTAATTCGCCAATTGCAGGTGGTGGTGCATTTTCACCTGCTGCTACACTTACACCAGATAATGAAGATTTAAACAGAGACAATACCTTAAACGAAACAGAACAGTATTATGAGTATGATATTGATATATTGCCAGGGATGGATGTAAATCAAGTAAAATACATTACAGATAAAAGAACGATAAATGTAAAATATGCAAATGGTACAACAGGAAAAGAGAATTGGTTTTTATTTAGGATTCCATTAAAAGATTTTAGTAATAATGTTGGTGGAATGACTGACTTTAAATCTATACGTTTTATGCGTATGTATTTAACAGGTTGGGATAGTGCTATCACTTTTCGTTTTGCACGTTTAGATTTGGTGCGTAACCAATGGCGTACTTTTAATTTTGAAGTAGATACTGTAGGTGGTTATTATCCTGTTGCAACTTCATCAACCAATCCATCTACATTTAATGTATTGGCTGTAAATCTTGAGGAAAATAGTAATCGTACACCTGTAAACTATGTTATTCCTCCAGGTATAGAGCGTGTGCAACAATTAAGCAATAATGGTGTTAATTTATTATTGAATGAGCAAGCATTATCAATGCGTTTTAATAATTTGCTACCTAAACAATCTCGTGCTGTATTTAAAACTTTAAATATGGACATCAGACAATATGGTAAATTAAGAATGTTTGCACATTTAGACCAACCAGAACATCCATTGTATGTTATTAAAAACAATGATATGAATTTGGTGGTACGTATTGGGCAAGATTTTTTAAGCAACTATTACGAAGTTAGAATTCCATTGCAAGTAACAGCTGCAGGCAAATACAATGCTGCATCGGCAGATAAAGTTTGGCCAGATTCTAACAACTTAGACATTAATATGCAAGATTTAATTGCAGCCAAAGTTGCAAGAAATAGTTTTGGTGGTGTAGATAAAATTTATCGCCAAATAATGGGCAATAAAACCATTAGTGTATTTGGTAATCCCAATTTGGGAGAAGTAAGAGGTATTTTGGTGGGCGTTGAAAATACCAATGGAACGGGTAGTGCTGCTGGCGAAGTTTGGATTAATGAATTACGATTAAGTGATATTAATGAAGTAGGTGCTTATGCTGCCTTAGGTAGAGTAGATGTACAATTGGCAGATTTAGGTAAACTAAGCGTTAGTGTAAATACACATACACAAGGCTTTGGAAGTATAGAAAGTAAAATTGGTCAACGCAGCAGAGACAATTTAACACAGTTTGATGCAGCTTTAAGTATTGATGCAGGTAAACTTTTACCTAAGGAAGCCAAACTTTCTGTGCCAGTATATGCAAGTATTAGTAAAACTACCTTAAAACCACAATTCGATCCATACGACAAAGACATTTTATATAATGATAAAGTAAATAGTTTCAAGGATCAAAGCAAAAGAGACTCTATTAAAAATATATCTACTGATCAAACTACTATCAAAACTATAAATGTAACTAACCTTAGAGTTGCAGCTAGCCCTAAACCCAAGTTGTGGAGTTTAAGTAATTTTGATTTTAGTTTCTCTTATACACAAACCTACAATACAAGTCCAACAGTTGCCGAAAATAAAGTAGATAAATATCGTGGTACAATTGGTTATAACTATCAGCATACATCAAAATATATAGAGCCATTTAAAAAATTAAACAAATCAAAAAGTAAATGGTTTGGATTAATTAAAGAATTTAACTTCAACTTAATTCCTTCTACAATTGGTGTTAAGGCAGATATTAATCGTCAGTATGGACGCTTTATTCCACGTATTGTAAATACAGATTTAACAGGAAAATATAAAGTGGAAAGAGTAGATACTACATATGATAAATATTTCAACTTTGATAGATTCTACACCGTTCGTTGGGATGTAAGTAAATCTTTAAACCTAGATTTTAATGCTGTAAACAATGCACGTGTAGATGAGCCTTATGGTGCACTAGATACCAAAGCCAAAAAAGATAGCGTTAAAGACAATTTCTTTAATGGTGGCAGAAGTTTTTACTATACCCAAAAATCAATAGCAAGTTATACTTTGCCATTAAGCAAGTTTCCATTAACAGATTGGATTACTGCAAGATATTCTTATAACACTTTCTACAATTGGATTGGTGCAAGTAGAGTAGCAGTAGAATTGGGCAATAGTCTAGAGAATGGTCAAGACAATACAATGACAGCCCAGTTTGATTTAAGTAAACTATACAACAAAAGCAGGTTTTTACGCAGTATAGAAAACCCTTTACCAAAAGGAATGTCGCCACAACCAGTTAATGATTTACTTAAAAACCTTCCAACCAAAGAAGAAGCTTTAAAAGATTTAAAAGGAAAAGCACGAGATGTGGCTTTGACAAAATGGAAAAAACAAAGACGAGACGCTCGTGCATCTATGCTTATGCAAAAACAAAATCAGCAAATGGCAATTGGTGGCTTTGTTCAAGGGTTAGGTCGTGTGGTTACAATGCTTAAAACAGTTCAAATCAATTATACCGAAGGTTATAAATCTCGTGTACCAGGATGGATGGACAGCACACAAGTATTTGGACAGAACTTTAAAAGTATGGAACCTGGTTTAGACTATGTTTTTGGTAAACAACCAGATGCCAAATGGCTAGAACGTAAAGCTGCACAGGGATTATTTACCAGAGACAGCAACTTCAATTTATTCTTTAGTCAAAAGTTTGAACAAAAATTAAGTCTTACCGCACAGTTAGAACCTATTAAAGAATTAACTATTGATGTAACACTAGATAAAACATTTAGTAAAGATTATCAAGAGCTATATAAAGACACGCTATTTAATAATACTTCTAATGCCAAAACACATTTAAATCCAAGTGCAATGGGTGGGTTTAGTGTGTCATTTGTTTCTTTCAATACTTTATTTGGTTCTCGTAAT
Source organism: Bacteroidota bacterium (assembly GCA_026391115.1). GTDB lineage: Bacteria > Bacteroidota > Bacteroidia > Chitinophagales > Chitinophagaceae > CAIVPM01. The sequence continues at coordinate 36,563 of JAPLER010000110.1, forward strand.
CCAAACGAAGTATCAGACATTTTCAAAACCTTCGAAAGTTATCGTCCTATCATTTCCCAACGTATAGCAAAATCAAATGCTTATTGGATAAACGACCCCAATAGTAAAATTGATGCAGATGGCTATGCAACAGGCTATAATAAACACCATCAAGACGTATTAATACCTGCATTTATAGCTGCATATACCAAGCAAGATCCTAACACAGTTTCTTTGGTAAAACATGATAATAGTAAAATAAAAAACAATCCATTTAGTGGCATTACACCAAAACCAAACTGGAGAATAAGCTACACAGGATTAACCAAAATAGGAAACCTTGCCAGCACATTCTCTTCTATTAATCTTAGTCACCAATACAGTGGTACATTAAGTATGAATAGTTTTAACAGTGCGTTGCAATTTAGCGACCCATTATTGCTTGGTGTACCTAAGTTTAGAAACAACGATACAGGTAATTACATACCTTTCTTCTTGGTGCCAAACATTACTATACAAGAGCAGTTTCAACCATTAATAGGTATTGATGTTACTACAACAAGTCAATTAAACTTAAAGTTTGAATACAAAAAAAGTAGAACACTTAGCCTTAGTTTAATAGACTATCAACTAGCCGAAACCAATAGTACAGAATGGACTGTTGGTGGTAGCTTTAGAAAAAAAGGAGTTAGACTACCAGGCTTTTTAATGAAACTAATTACCAAAAAACCTAGACTAGATAATGATTTAAGCTTTAAGTTAGACTTAAGTATGAGAGATGATTATACAACCAACAGCCGTTTAGATCAACCTAATGCTTATGGTACAGGTGGGCAAAAAGTAGTTACCATTCAACCATCTATAGATTATGTATTAAACAATAGGTTAAACATTAAATTCTTCTTCGATCAACGTAAAGTTATTCCTTACATCTCAACATCTGCACCTACAACCAATACAAGAGCAGGTGTTCAATTAAGAATTAGCTTGCAATAGATATTAGTTAAATACAATAAGTAAAAAGAGTTGGCAATAATTGCCAGCTCTTTTTATTACCAATCTGTTTTCATAAAAACCCAAACCAATAGTTTTGCCCAATGCAACAAGCACAAAAAGATTACAGAGTAGATATTAGTTATGGGCAAATTTTAAAAATTGCATTGCCTATTGCTGCTGCCATTTTTGTGCCTCAGTTAAACTTTGTTACCAATAATATTTTTTTAGGTCACGTAAATGATAAACACACACTTGGGGTAGCAGGTATTGTAGGTGTGTACTATTTAATTTTTGCAGTAGTGGGTATAGGCTTAAACAATGGTTTACAAATGTTGATTGCACGCCGTGCTGGCGAAAATAAAATTGATGCTATTGGTAATTTATTCTCTCAAGGTATTAGGGTCGCAATGCTTTTGGCAATTGCAGGTATTGCATTTACACTATTTGCAGCACCCAAAATTTTTGCAGCTATACTACACGACGAACAAAATGTAAAAATGGCCATCAGCTTTTTAAATATTCGTATTTGGGGCTTATTCTTTTTGTATTTATATCAAATGCGTAATGCACTGTTGGTAGGCACCAATCAAACCAAGCTTTTAATTGTAGGCACTGCAGCCGAAGCTATTGCAAATGTTGTATTTGATTATGGTTTTATTTTTGGAAAATTAGGTTTGCCAGCATTGGGCTTTAATGGTGCAGCTTATGCAAGTGTTATTGCAGAGGCTTTTGGGCTGGTAGTTATTTTTATTGTTATTCATTACAAAGGAATTGGCACACAATTAAATTTATTCAAAAGTTGGGGTTTTAGCAAGTCCAATACTTTGCTTATTCTCAAGCAATCTGCACCATTAATAGGGCAACACTTACTTAGCATTATTGCTTGGCTATTTTTTTATATTCTTATAGAACATCAAGGTACACAAGCCAGTGCAGTAAGTAATGTGATGCGTAATGTATTTGGTTTTTTTGGTTGTATTACTTGGGCTTTTGGTGCAACAACCAGCACAATGGTTAGTAATATAATTGGTCAGGGTTTAGAAAATAAGGTGCAGGAATTAATGCACAAAATATTACGTCTTTCCTTTGGTTGTGCATTAGTAGTATGTTTATTATTAAACATATTTCCCCATATATTTTTAAAGATTTATGGGCAGGATGATGCGTTTATACAAGCAGGTATTCCAGTAATACGTGTGGTGTCAACAGCTTTGCTCGTAATGAGTATTGCAGTGGTATGGTTAAATGCAGTTACTGGCACTGGGCAAACCAAAATTAATTTGATCATAGAGTTTTTGGCAATTACACTATATAGTATTTATATTTATTTGGTTTTAGAAAAATATAAATTAGGTATAGCAATAGGTTGGGCAAGCGAATGGCTGTATTGGAGTAGTATGCTTATTCCAAGTTATTTATATATTAAAAGTGGTAGATGGAAAGGGAAGAAAATATAAACATTGCTAAACATCTTTTGCCCAACATAAAACTAAATCTTTTTATTTGCAATTATGAGCACACAGCAATATCAAATTAAGTTGCCTCAGTTTGAAGGGCCTTTCGATTTATTACTCTTTTTTATAGAGAGAGATGAGTTGGATATTTACAATATTCCTATTACAAAAATTACAAACGATTTTTTAACTTACATACATTTTCAAGAAAAATTAAACATAGAATTAAGCAGCGAGTTTATATTATTTGTATCTACTTTAATGCGTATCAAAGCCAGGCTATTATTACCTCGTAAAGAAATAGATGCACAAGGCAATGAAATAGACCCACGACAAGAATTGGTAGATAAAATATTGGAATACAAACGTTTTAAAGAAGCTGCAGCCGAAATGGCTGAAATGGAAGCTACAAGAATGTTAATGATAAAGCGTGGTAACCTGCAAAAAGAATTAATAGCTATTGGAGAGGAAAGTGGCGAAGGAACAGAAATACAAAATATTACTTTATTTAAGCTGATGAAAGCTTTTGAAAAAGTAATGCAACGTGTAAATGAAAGAGATAATAAACCTGTGCATACTGTTGTTAAGTACAATTATACAATGGAAGGCAGCAGAGATTATATGATGGAATTTGTTCGCACAGGAAGAAATGTAAGCTTCGAAAAAATATTTGATATCTGCGAAAATAAAATACACGCCATCTTTTTGTTTCTTAGTTTACTAGAGTTGTCTCAACAACGCTATATGAAATTAATTTTAGGCGAAGGAAGAAACAACTTTATTGTGGAATGGAATGAAAATAGAGAAGAAGAATTGCAAGATGAGATTAACAATGAAAACAATTTAAACCAAAATCAAGAACAGGAAAATATATAACTATGAGAAAGATTTTTTGTATTACGATGGTTGCATTATTGGCAACTAATACAATGGCACAAACAGATGAAGAGAATAACGCCAAAGCTCAAGCTGCTGCTTTAACAACAACAAAGAGTTTAAAAGATGGTTGGGCAAAAGGCGGTTCTTTTAGTCTTAACTTAAACGAAGCAGGTAGAAATGCTGCCTGGGGGCAAATAAAAGGAGGAGAAGAACAAACTGTAGGAATTAGAGCGTTAATAGATTATGACTTTGATTTTAAAAAAGGGAAAGATAATTGGCTAAATAATATTCGTGCAAGATATGGTGTTGCCAAATTTGCTAGTGCTGGTGATGGTTTTAATAAGATCGATGATTACGTAAGTTACACATCTATCTATGGTAGAGAATTAATACCAAAATGGAATTTTGCGATGCTATTCAATATAGAGTCTCAATTCGAAAGGTTTTTCCTTTCGCCAGGATATATAAAATTAGGTCCAGGTTTTATGTACAAGCCCAATGCTCATTTTTCTGCATTAATATCTCCTGCTATGACAAATGTGACTACCAAATTTGCTACAGAACAAAAAAATATTGCTTTGTTTAGTGTCGATTCTGGTAAAGCTGCCAAGTTTGGTTTGGGTGCTTTTTTACAATTAAAAGCCGATTATGATATAGCTAAAGGTATTAACTACAAAGGATTTGCAACATTTTATAGTAATTATCTCAATCAACCGCGTAGCATTATTATGGATTGGACAAACCTGTTTACTTTAACCGTAAATAAATACATAGGTGCAACCATTAGCATCAATTTACGTAACAACGATTTTGAAATTTACCAACTACAAACACAACACGCCATTGGTGTTGGATTTAGCTACAAATTATAATTGCAAACAAGTAGATAAAAATAAATTTGGAAATTAGATGTATATACATCTATATTTGCATTGTGAAATTAGAAGACGCCATAAAAAGTAATAAATTTAAAAGCGAAACACAAAAAGCTGGCTTAAATGTGTTGTATACAGCTTGGTGGTTAAAAACCATTAGTACCAAAGAAATGAAAACCTTTGACCTAACCCATGAACAATACAATGTGTTAAGAATTTTGAAAGGAAAACATCCTGTAAAAATGTGCATTAAAGACATTGCAAGCAGAATGATTGAAAAAAGTAGCAATGTGCCAAGAATTGTTGATAGACTTGAGATTAAACTGTTAATTGAAAGAACACAAGGCGAAGTTGATGGAAGACAAACAGTAATTACGTTAACAGAAAAAGGAATAGAGGTTTTGAGTAAGGCAACGGAAAAACTGAATACGACTTGGGAAGATGCAATCTCGATGAAAGATGAAGATGCATCTGCGTTAAGCACTTTGCTTGAAAAAATGAGAACACTAGAATAAAATTTTTTTGAACAAATAGATGTATATACATATAATTTAAAAAATAAAACAATGAAAACGGTAATACACAAATCAGAAACAAGAGGACACGTTAATCACGGTTGGTTAGATGCTCATCATAGTTTTAGTTTTGGGCAATGGTACAATCCAGATAGAGTTCATTTTGGATTGTTAAGGGTGCTAAATGATGATATTGTTAAAGCTGGTTATGGCTTTGGCAAACATCCACACGATAATATGGAAATTATTACCATTCCATTAAGTGGTGCTCTAGAACATCAAGATAGCACAGGTGGAAATGGTGTTATAAAAAAATATGATGTGCAAGTAATGAGTGCTGGAAGTGGCATTGAGCACAGCGAATTTAATCATAGCAAAACCGAAGATGTTAATCTTTTTCAACTATGGATTTTTACTAACCAAAAAAATGTAGCACCACGTTACGATCAAAAAACATTTTTACCAGAGCAAAGACAAAATCAATTTCAAACTGTAGTAAAACCTTATGGAAATAATGGTTTATGGATTTATCAAAATGCATTTATAAGTCTGGGAAATTTTGATGATAACACAAATGCAAATTACACAATCAACTCAAAAGGAAATGGTGTGTATATAATGGTGGTAGAAGGTGAAATAGAAATTGATGGAAATGTATTATCAAAAAGAGATGCAATAGGTGTTTGGGATACTGATGCTGTAAGCATTTTAACTAAATCAAGAACTGAATTATTGGTAATAGAAGTACCAATGAATTAACTTAAAATTAATTTTTCAAACAAATAAATATAAAATATGAAACAACAAATCAAACACATTCCTGCATATTTACTAGCATTAGTTTACTTAATATTTGGTCTTAATTTTTTTATACACTTTATAGCAATGCCACCAATGGACGGTAACGCAGGAGCTTTTGCTGGATTGCTTTATTCTACAGGTTTTCTTGCATTCGTAAAGGTTTTAGAAATTTCTTCAGGTCTTTTGCTACTTATTCCAAAAACACGAGCATTAGCCTATTTATTAATAGCACCAATAACAGTAAACATTCTTTTGTTTGAATTATTTATGGTAGGTAAACCAGGTATTGGATTGTTATTAGTAATTCTTAATGCAGTTGGAATTTTTCTAAACAAAGAGAAATATATATCGATAATAAAATAAGTAAATGAATATAGAAATCATAAGTAAATGAATATAGAAATCATAAGTAGTAGCCCAAGACAAGGTAGTTTAACACATAGAGTTGCATTGCATTTGCAAAAGCACCTTTCAACAAAAACACAACACAATATTGGTTTAATTGATGTGCGTGAATGGAACTTAGGATTATTACAAAACGTATTTTCAACAATAGAAAACACCCCAGAAAAATATAAACCATTAGCAGAAAGAGTGTTTGCTGCAGATGCTTTTATTGTCGTTAGTCCAGAATACAATGGCAGTTACTCTCCAGCATTAAATAATTTATTAGACCATTTTCCAAAACAAGCACGTAAACCTTTTGGTTTAGTTACTGCAAGCGTTGGTGCAATGGGTGGAATGAGAGCTTCACAACAATTGCTATTACTGGTTCCTGGTTTATTTGGTATTGCATCACCACAACTTTTAGTTGTACCTTTTATAGACAAAAAATTTGATGTAGAAGGGAACTTACTTGATGAAACTTTTGCAAAAAGTATTGATGTATTTGCTACTGAATTTTTGTGGCTTGCTGAAAAAATAAAACAATAGTGTTCATTTTGGTTGATTATTTTATAAAGCCCTTGCGATTGTAAGGGCTTTATTGTATTATTATTTATGCTAATATTTCACTCAATTCCAACCAACGCATTTCTTTTTCTTCGAGTAATTGCGAAATCTCTCCAATGCGTAAACTCATTTTGTTTATTTCATCAAAACTTAAATTTTCCATTGTGAGCTTATATTCAATTTCTTTTTTCTCTGCTTCCAACTTTGGCATTTCTTTTTCAAGTTGTTCAAACTCGTGTTTGTCTTTAAAAGATATTTTTTTATTTGATTTTTGTTGTTCAATAACTTTTGCTTCTTGCACTTTTACAGCAGCTTCTTGTTTTGTTTTGGCAGCTTCTTCATCTTGCCATATTCTATACTGGCTATAGTTTCCAGGATAATCTCTTACTGAGGCATTGCCTTCAAAAACTAATAAATGGTCAACCAATCTATCCATAAAATACCTGTCGTGACTTACAATTACAACACAGCCAGGATAATCTTGTAAGAAATTTTCTAGCACAGCCAATGTTGGCAAATCCAAGTCATTGGTAGGTTCATCTAAAATTAAAAAGTTTGGGTTTTTAAAGAGAATTGCTAATAGTTGTAAACGCTTTTTTTCTCCACCACTCAGCGATTGTAAATAAGTGTATTGTTTTTCTGGTGTAAACAAAAACAACTCTAAAAATTGTGCAGCACTTAAACTTCCACCATTTGCCAAAGGAAAATTTTCGGCAATATCTTTTACAAATTCAATTACCCTAACATTGTCTTTTATGGCTAATCCTTGTTGAGAAAAATTACCAAAAACAATGGTATCACCAATGTTTACTTTCCCACTATCTGGCTTTTCTAATTCTTGAATTATATTTAAGAAAGTGGATTTGCCAACTCCATTTTTTCCAATGATACCAACCCTTTCACCTTTGTTGAATGTGTAATCAAAACCTTTAAGAATTTCTTTATCGCCATAAGACTTATATACTTTTTTCAGTTCAATTACTTTACCTCCAATCCTGCTCATTTTAATTTGCAGTTGAACTTGATTGTCTTCTATTTTTTTAGAAGCTTTATCCTTTATATCGTAAAAATTATCTTGTCTGCTTTTAGATTTTGTGGTTCTTGCTTTTGGTTGCTTACGCATCCATTCCAACTCTTTTCTAAACTCACTTTTCGCTTTATCAATATTGGCTTGTTCGTTTTCTATACGTGCAGCTTTCTTTTCTAAATAATTGTCATAGTCTCCCTTGTACACGTACAAATCTTCTCTTTCTAACTCCCAAATTTCATTGCAAACAGCGTCTAAAAAATATCTATCGTGGGTAACCATTAACAGCGTAACGTTTTCACTCAATAAATAATTCTCTAACCACTCAATCATTTCAACGTCTAAGTGATTGGTAGGTTCATCCATAATTAATAAAGTATGATTTTGTTCAAATCCAATATCAATCAATGTTCTAGCCAATGCAACACGCTTTCTTTGTCCACCACTTAATGTGCTTACAATTTGTTGCAAATGATGAATATTTAGTTTGCCAAGTATCTGTTTCACTTTAGCTTCAAAATCCCAAGCCTGCATTTCTTCCATTAAAACAATAGCATCTTGAATGGCATCAGTGTCATTTTGTTCTTCAGCTAGTTCATAACTTCTAATTGCTTTTACAGCGGGATGATTGGCGTGGAGAATATTATCTATAATACTTTTTTCATCTTCAAGATTTGGGTCTTGTTCAAACAAGGCAACAGTCACTTCTTTATTAATCCATACTTTTCCTTCATCTGCAGTTTCTTGACCAGAGAGTATTTTTAACAACGTTGATTTTCCTGTTCCATTTCGGGCAATCAAAGCAATTTTATCTCCTTGAGAAATATGGAATGTAATATTTGAAAACAATGGCGTAATGCCATAAGATTTAGTCAATTTTTCTACCGAAACATAATGCATAGCTGCGAAGATATAAGTCTGCCTATGGTTTACGTTGCAACATCTTCAGTTTCTATAAATATCGTAAACTTTTATTAGCCATAACAAAAACTTACAACCCTCACTTACATTTGCACTCTATTTATAAAAAATGAAATTAGTAACATACTTAACTAAAGAAGGAAACGATCAATTGGCTTTTTTTTACGATGGACATTTATATAATGCAGATGCAATGCATCCAGAATTGCCAAGTTCTATGTCTATGTTTTTGCATTATTGGGATGATTATTTCCCCATAGCACAAGCAACAAATGCAGCTATTGTTGAAGGCAAATTATCTAGTAATATTAGTGTAGAATTTGCCAATGCAAAAGTGCTGGCACCAGTACCTTTTCCTACAAGTTGTAGAGATGGCTATGCTTTTAGACAACACGTTGCCGCTGCTCGTAGAAATAGAAAGGTAGAAATGATTGCAGAGTTTGATCAATATCCTATTTTCTATTTTACCAATCACAATAGCATACAAGGACCAGGTGAAATTAAATGTATGCCAGATCATTTTAATAAGCTTGATTTTGAATTAGAAGCTGCCATTGTTGTTTGTAAAAATGGTAGAAACATTAAAGCTGCACAAGCAGATGAATATATTGGTGGTTTAATGATTATGAATGATATGAGTGCAAGAACCTTGCAAATGGAAGAAATGCTGTTGAACTTAGGACCAGCAAAAGGTAAAGATTTTTCAACTGTTATTGGTCCAATGCTAGTTACACTCGATGAATTAGAATCTTTAGAAGTGCCTTGTAAACCTAATCATACAGGTAAAAGTTGGAATTTAAAAATGACTTGTAAAGTAAATGGCATACAAGTAAGTGAGGGTAATGTAAGCGATATGGACTGGACTTTTGCAGAGATTATAGAACGTGCAAGCTATGGTGTAAACCTGAACGCAGGTGATGTAATTGGTAGTGGCACCGTGGGTACTGGTTGCTTTTTAGAATTAAATGGCACAGGACTTTTGAACGACCCAAATTATAAAGTGCAATGGCTTAAAGAAGGAGATGTGGTAGAAATGGAAATTGATGGTTTGGGGAAATTGGTAAATAATATTGTTAAAGAAGAAGGGCAAGATGATTTTAGTTTACTGGCTTTAAAAAAGTCTGTAAGTCAGTAAAGTCAGTAAGTCAATAAAGTCAGTAAGTCAGAATAGAATTAGTAAAGTCTCAAAACAACCTCTGCGACCCCTGTGTCTCTCTGGTAAAATCAAAAATAAATTGTTAGATAAATCTCAAAAAATAAAAACAGAAGAACGTGCTATATTGGTTGGTGTAATTCAAAAAGACCAAACCACAGAGCAGGTTGAAGAGTACTTGGCAGAGCTAGCTTTTCTTGCAGAAACAGCAGGTGCTATTACTGTTAAAACATTTACCCAAAGATTAGACAGACCAGATAGTAAAACTTTTGTGGGTAAAGGAAAGTTGGAAGAAATAAGAGATTATGTTCATTCTAAAGGTATTGACATAGTCATATTTGATGATGAACTTACTGGCTCTCAATTGTTAAATATTAGCGAAGTTGCTAAGACAACTATACTCGACAGAAGCGATTTAATATTGGACATTTTTGCACGACGTGCAAGAACATCACAAGCAAAAACGCAGGTAGAATTAGCACAATATCAATATTTATTACCTCGCTTAAAAGGTATGTGGAAACACTTAGAAAGACAAGGTGGTGGTATTGGTACACGTGGTCCTGGTGAAACAGAAATTGAAACAGACAGACGTATAGTTAAAGATAAAATTTCGTTACTACGCAAGCGTTTACAAGAAATAGATAAACAATCTTTTACACAAAGAAAAGAACGTGGCGAATTGATTAGAGTTTCATTAGTGGGTTATACCAATGTTGGTAAAAGCACATTAATGAACACATTAAGTAAAAGCGATGTTTTTGCAGAGAATAAGTTGTTTGCAACACTTGATACCACTACACGTAAAGTAGTTTTTGAAAACACACCTTTTTTATTAAGTGATACAGTAGGTTTCATTCGTAAGCTACCACACCATTTAGTAGAGAGTTTTAAAAGCACTTTAGATGAAGTAAGAGAAGCAGATATTTTGTTGCACGTTGTAGATTTATCTCACCCTCAACACGAAGACCAAATAGGCACTGTAAACAAAACCTTGCAAGATTTAAAAGCATTTGATAAACCCATTCTTACCATATTTAACAAAATTGATTTGTACGAGAAAAATAACTTTGATGATTGGTTGAGTGATGAAATTAAAGATGATATACGCAGAGAAATTAATGAAAAATGGCACAATACTACACAAGGCAATTGTGTGTTTATATCTGCATTGGAAAAACAAAATTTAGAAGAATTACGCAATATTATTTTACAAAAAGTAAGAGATATGTATGCTGTACGTTATCCTTATAAAACATTGTTGTATTAATTGTAAGCCAATAATGAACTAATATTTTGCTTATAAACTCTTACTATAATAACTACACACTTCCTGTAACCCACAGTTTTCACATTTTGGACTTCGTGCAAGACAAGTGTATCTACCGTGTAGTATTAACCAATGATGTGCTTTATGCACCAACTCTTGAGGAATATTTTTGATAAGTTGCAACTCAACAGCTAAAGGTGTTGTAGCTGTTTTTGTGACCAATCCCAATCTATGACTCACTCTAAAAACGTGAGTATCCACAGCCATATTGGGTTGATTGTCTATAACACTTGTAATAACATTTGCAGTCTTTCTACCCACGCCTGGTAACTGTATCAGTTCATCTACAGTCATTGGTACTTCGCCATTAAATTTATCAAGCAACATATTTGCCATACCAATAAGATGCTTGGTTTTATTATTAGGGTAAGATATACTTTTTATCAATGTAAATAATTCATCAAATGTTGCTTTGGCTAATGTTTGTGGTGTAGGATATTGTTTAAAGATTGCAGGTGTGGTTAAGTTTACTCTTACATCGGTACATTGTGCAGATAAAATAACAGCAACCAATAACTGATAAGGATTATCATAAAGCAATTCTGTTTCAGCATTGGGGCTGTACTCCAAAAAATATTTTATAACTGTATCGTATCGTTGCTTGCGTGTCATTAAATTTATTTATTATCAGCTTGCGATGGTGCTTTTCTTAATTCTTTTAATCTACCACTTTCTAAAATTGGCAAGCCAGCTTCAGTAGGAACATAGATAACAGAGTTTTGATTTTTCTCCAAATTATCAATCCATAAATAACGTAAATAATCTTCGTTTCCTTTTAAAGAATTACCAATAATTGCATTGGCTTTTGCAACACCTTCTGCTCTAATTACTTCAGCATCAGCAAGACTTTTGGCAGCTTCTTTTTTGGCTTCTGCTTCTTGCACTGCAATTTTCCTATTTTGTTCAGCACGTTTCAATTCGGCCTCACCTTCTAATCCTTGTTGCCATACTCTATATCTTGGATAAGCAAACATCCAAAAAATTATTACTGCCAAGATTAATAAAAACCCTTTGATAAAAATGCCAAATGTTAAATTGTTTGTAGATTCAAATTTTGCCATAGTTTATTTTTTATAAATATGTATTGTTATTTCCTAAGGCGTTTTAATATCGTGGTAAAATAAAAATTTCCAATGTTCTTGCAAGCCTTGTTCCCACCATTGCTGACGCAACTCCATACACTTCTTTCCGTCATAGTCGTACTTGGCAACAAACTTGGTTTTCATTTGTTGTATTTGTGGTGCATCATCTCCTCCAAAAAATATGGTTTCGTTATTTTCTTTTATAAAAAACACTTGATGATACTTGCAATGTCCTGCTGTTATTTCGTAATGTATATAATTATCAATAATGCCATTGCCATTAAGCCATTCTACTTGTGGATTTCTAAATAATACATCCAATTCCTCGCTCATATAACTTGGAAAACCAATTTCCATAGCATAATCAAACTCTTGTTGTTGCACATAATAAGTAGCATTTTCAAAAGCCAAAGAATAATTGCCCAATCTGTCTCTTTTACTAATGCCACCTGCGTGGTCTTTATGCAAATGACTCATTAAAACTTTGGTAATTTTTTCTGGTGCAATGCCTGCTGCAATAAGATTACTATGAATTTGTAGCTGACCATTTTTACTAAAACCCAACCCAGTATCTAAAAGAATAATATCATTGTTTGTAACAACAACAAAAGGCTGCACCTCAACTAGTAAACTACCTACAGGTCTAGCTTGTAAATCATCTTGCTCCAACTCAAATGGAACAAATATTTTGGTTTTGTCTATAGTAAAAGCACCTTCAGAAAGTGGAATAATTTGCATAGTGAATAGTTGATAATTGAAAGTTGATAGTGGCTAGTTTATAAAACTATTCACTTTAAACTGTTCACTATTAACTCACTAAAGTTCCCACGTTCATACCTTGAATAACTTGTAGTAAATTGCCTTGTTTATTTACATCAAAAACTATAATAGGTAATTTGTTTTCTTGACAAAGTGTAAAAGCAGTCATATCCATTACTTTTAAGTTTTGGGCAATACAATCATCAAAACTTAGTCTTTCATAACGTGTTGCAGTGGGGTCTTTTTCAGGATCTGCAGTGTAAATACCATCAACACGTGTGCCTTTTAAAATTACATCTGCTTTCATTTCAATAGCACGTAAGCTACCTGCTGTATCTGTAGTAAAATATGGGTTACCTGTACCACCACCAAAAATTACCACACGACCTTTTTCTAAATGTCTTAATGCTTTTCTACGAATGTAAGGCTCGGCAACTTGCTCCATATTAATAGCACTTTGCAACCTGCTAAATACACCAATTTTTTCTAGCATAGCCTGTATTGCCATTGCATTAATTACAGTAGCCAGCATACCCATATAATCGCCATGGGCACGTTCAATACCACTTTCAGCCTCATTCATACCACGGTAAATATTACCACCACCAATTACTATGGCTACTTGCACACCCAAGTCTGTTACTTGTTTTATATCTTGTGCATATTGTTCAATAATTTTGGGGTCAAATGGGTCGCCGGTTTTTCTATTGCCCAATAATGCTTTTCCAGAAAGTTTTAATAAAATTCGTTTGTATTTTGGTATCATAATAGTGAAAGAAAGATTTTGCAAATAACCCATTTTTTAGGCTTGCAGCCAAATAGAATTGTGATACAAAATTATGATGTATTGATTGTTTGTAGATTTAGAATAAGTGACAGTATAAAAAATTATTGATTATTGATTATTTGGGAAGAACTGTTAAGCAACTAAAAGTGAATAGTGAAAAATTAATAGTTGATGTAAGCGATTTGCAAAAAGGGTTTTATACTGTACAAATTGTTACAAATAAAGGCAATGTGTTGAATGAAAAGTTGATTGTAGAGTAGCAGCGTATTAGATAAAGTATGTAAGCTATTTAAAATACAATAAAAGATAAGTTTAAATAAATTGCAAAAATGGGGCGTAGTAATTAATACCATAATTTTACGCCCTTTACTATTATAGTTTGCAATATGAGTGTGTTTACAAAAAGAGTTTCTTTATTCATCAGCTATCTGTGTTTGCTTCAAGTATCTTTTGCACAAGATACTGGCGAGGGCAATCATTATCATACCGAAGGTGTTGGATTATTATCTACTGGTAATACTGGTACAGGTGCTAATATCAATGTAGTGTATCATCGTTGCACATGGACTGCAGACCCTGACGATGTTACAAAAACGTTAACAGGTACTGTAACAACTTATTTTAAAACAATTGCTGCTGGCGTAAATGCCATAAACTTTGATTTTAACAATGCATCTTTTAATAACAGTAACTTAATTGTAAAGTATCACAACAACAATTGCAACAAAAGCTTTCCAGTAACTGGTAATATTGATATTTTAAATATTCAATTGCCAATAACTATTGCAGCAAGTGGTACATTAGATTCTATCACTATAGAATATCAAGGTATTCCTCCTGCTGCAAATGGCAGTGCAGAGGGGTATCAAAGAAAAACAGATGCAGCAGGCAATAACTATATCTACACTTTAAGTGAAAGCTATGAAGATAAAGATTGGTGGCCTTGCAAAGCAGATATGCAAGACAAAATAGATTCAATAGATATTAACCTAATTGTACCTCGCACATTTTGGGCTGCAGCCAATGGTAGTATGATAGATAGCACAGATGATGGCAGTAACAGGACTTTTAAATTTAAACATCGCTATCCCATAGCATCATATTTAGTAGCCATAGCTATTGCAAAATATAAACGTTTTAATTTGGGCAACTTAACTGTAGGCTCTAAAAATGTTCCATTTATTGTAAATATGTTTTCTGGTAAAACAGCAACCGAAGAGAACAATATTTTAGTAAGAATGAACAACAATAAATTGGCATTTGCTGCTTTAAATAATTTGTATGGAGATTATGGTTTTGCCAATGAAAAACACGGCTTTTATGAGTTTGGTTTTAGTGGTGGAATGGAGCATCAAACAATGAGTGGCATAGGCACAAGTAGTATGCAAAGTAATACAGTGTTGGCTCATGAACTTGGTCATCAATGGTGGGGCGATAAAGTTAGTTTTTCAACCTGGAATCATTTATGGCTTGCTGAAGGTTTTGCAACTTACAGCGAAGCATTGGCTTTTGAGTATGTACCCAGCATTGGCATAAACCCTGTTACTAAAATGGCAAGTAATAAAAACACAGCAAGGTCTAACATTTCTACATCTATACTAATCAATAATATTACCAACTCAAATACTATTTGGACAAACAACAATACAACAGCAATATATGAACGTGGTTGTATGGTAGCTGCAATGCTGCGTTGCTTACTTGGTGACACTAAGTTTTTTGCTGGTTGTAAAAACTATTTAAGTGATCCACTGTTAGCTTACCAAAGTGCTACAACTGCCGATTTGCAACGGAATATGGAAACACAGTTTGGAGAAAATATGAGTAACTTTTTTACAGAATGGACAACCAAAAAAGGCACTCCAGATTATTTAATTGAATGGGGAAATAAAAGTGTTAATACTATAAATATTAAACTAGCACAAAGTATTACATCTACTGGTAGCACTGGCACAGCTGCTACTTTTTTCCCAATGCCTGTTGTTATAAAAATTGCAAATGCAAATAATACTGCTGATACTACAATTGTTATTTATCACAAAGCACCCAATCAAGTAGCTTATGCAGGAGATGGTGTAGGTGCAACTATCAATAGCAATATTATTTCTTACAACTTATCTTTTACACCAGCTAGCTTAATATTTGACCCACTTAATAGAACAATGGCTACTGCTGCTATTTCATATAATGCAACTTTACCAGTTGATAAAGTTGAAATTAATGTAAGAAAATCTCAAGGATTAAATAATATCAACCTAAGTATTACAGCAAATGAGCCAGTAGAAAAAGTTGAATTAGGAAAAAGCATTGATGGAGTTGATTTTGTTTTGCTGGGTAAAATGAATTTGCAAAGCAAAACTGCAACAACACAGTTGTACACTACACTTGACAAAACTGATGCTTCTAGAAAAGTGTATTATAGAGCTAAGGTTTACACTGCAAGTATTAATAAATATTCCAATATAGTAGCGGTTGATAATAATCTTAAAACAACATTTAATATTAGTCCCAATCCTGCCACTTCATTTGTTAAAGTTTATTTTGATAATTTGGAAAATAGCAATACACAATTTAAAATGATTGATGCTCTTGGAAAAGAAATATTACAAGCAAGTACAAATAGTAATACTTTATTCATGAATATTGAAAGTATTGCAAGTGGAATTTATGTTGTACAAATGTTTCAAAATAAAAAATTAGTAGCAACACAACAACTAATAATAAAATAACCCTGATGATTTTTATTGAAAATAAATTGATAAGTGATGAGGTAATTGAAGAACAATTTGTATGTGATTTAAACAAGTGTAAAGGTGCTTGTTGTGAAGATGGCGATGCAGGTGCACCACTTACAGACGAAGAACTGGATTATATTGTAGACAATTACGAAGCTATATCAGAGTATATGACAGATGCTGGTAAAACAGAAATTGAAAAGCAAGGCAAGTATGTTTATGATAAAACATTTGGTTGGGTAACACCTACAATAAATAATGAAATTTGTGCTTATGGTTATAGAGATGATAAAGGCACAATTTTATGTGCAATAGAGCAGGCCTATAACAATCAAGAATTAGATTGGAAAAAACCCATCAGCTGTCACCTCTTTCCAATTAAGGTAACTAAAAGTAAAGAAGATCCTGATTTGGAATATGTAAACTACGAACCAAGAGAAGATTTGTGTAAAGCTGCTTGTCATCTTGGTGTTAAATTGAAAGTGCCAGCATACGTGTTTTTGAAAGATGCCATTATTAGAAAATATGGGGAAGAATTTTATGAAGGTTTGGATGCAACTGCAAAGCACAAAGCAGAAATGACAAATTAGACCCGCAAAATTTGTCACATTATCGTCATTTTTTTGATTTGTAATAGGCTTTTCTTAAAAAAACTTAGCTCATTTCTTGTTTTGTGTAGCATTTACACCTAATTTCTATTACTTTTGCAGCCT
>JAPLER010000261.1 GCA_026391115.1 Bacteroidota bacterium
GGTAAGAAGGTGCCACCTACGCTTGTAGATGTTGTACCACCTGCACCCAATGTTGCAGTTCCAGCACCAATAGATATACTTGTACCATTTAATGTTACAGCACTACCACTACAAACTGGTGTAGGTGTAGCTGTAACACTAGTAACAATTGGAAGTGCAGTAACTACAAATGTTACATTAGCAGTTCCAGTACAAGCACCTTGTGTTGCTGTTAATGTAATAAGTTCACCAACAGTTGTTGTACCACGTTTGTAGTAAACAGTTGTTGGATTTGAACCTAAACTACCAGTACCATTTGAATTAGCATATAAATTAGTTGATGGGCTCCACACATAACCAGTAAAGTTTCCTGTAGGCGATGTTATAGATAAAGTTTCAATTTTATTTACACAACTATTTACAGATCCGCTTTGGCTAATAGTTAATGTTGGAGGATCTGTTACATTAATACTCAACACCGTTCTAGGGCTTTCGCAACCAGTAACACCATTAGTTACTGTTACCTCTACTTGATCTATAGGTGTTGTATAACCAATAGAATGTCTATATGATAAACTTGAACCACTTTGTAATACGGTATTTGTGCCAATTGCATAGAATTTATAGGTTGGAGACGCTACACTAGAAGCATTGACTAAGAACAATGGTGCACCACATTGATTAATAGTGCCATCACCATTACCTGTTGTTGCATTAGCATCTGTTAAAGCAGCAGGTAAAGGATTTACAGTTACTGCACTTGCAGCTACTGTAGTAGCACAGAAAGGAGATGATGCACTTGTACCAGTAACACTATAAGTAATGGTTCCAGCACTTCCATTATTTGTAGGTACAGCATATAAGTAATGGTTCCAGCACTTCCATTATTTGTAGGTACAGCATTACCGCTAGCAGCACTAGGAGAAGTTGATGTAATACCACTTCCACTTGTGCTGTTCCAACTCCAGTTTAATGTACCTGCACCAAAACCTAAAACCTGTGCACCAAATTTAACTTGAGGTCTTACGCTATAAGTTAATAAACCTGTAACAATGTTAGCACAACTTGCTGAACCAGATGTTGCTGCAGATGGATTGGCTTTAATCACTGAAACATAAGATGTATTATCGGCAGGAGAAGTACTGCTTAATGTTGCTGTTGTAGAAGCATCTCCCCAGCACATTTCAACAATCAAGTCAGATGTACCATCCCAATAGAAAGGAGTAATAGAGAATGTATTATTTGTATTTGCTGTTTGGAGTAATTCTGTTGCTGTGAAAACAGTGGTAAAGCCAGTTGTCTCAAATGCACTCATATTTGATACACCTGTAGAAAGTTTCATTTTCAAAGTATAATCTTTATTAGAAACGGTACCAGCTGTAGTAGGGAAACTTACTGAAGTAATATTTCCTGGATACATACCAAATGAAGTTAACTCAGCCGCTTTAAACATTATTTGCATATGTTTATTACTCCATAAGCTGTAGAAAGGTGCGTTATATGTGGATGTTGTTGTTGCACCAGCACCAATAGTAGCTGTACCAGCAGTAACAACTTGAGTTTGTGCACTTAATGCAACATTGCTGCCACTACATACTGGAGTTGGTGTTGCTGTAACATTTGCAACTACTGGATTAGCAGTAACTGTCATTGTAGTGGTAGCGGTATTTGCACACTCAGTAGCACCATAATCTGTAGCATTTACAGTAATGATTTCGCTACCCGCAGTAGGTCTTAAGAAGTAAACAGTTGTATAGCTTGTAGATGAACTTATTTTAGTTGTACAAGCAGCATCGGTATATAAATTTGTTGTAGGAGACCATAAATAATTGTTAAAATTACCTGGTGGTGTTGTTATAGATAAAGTTTCTACCCTATTTTGACAAGTAGTGGTATTATTAGTAATAGTTAAACTTGTAGGTGCATTTGCAAATACATCTATTTGAACCCTATCACTTGTACAACCAGAAACTGTACAACTTACCCAAACATAATTAGTAGCATTTTGAGTATAACCAGTATAATCATAAATACCAGTACTATTAGTTGCCAATAAAGTACCACCAGTTTGAGCGGTATAGAAATTATAGGTTGGACTAGCAGCTAAACTTGTTGCTATATATCTAGGCACCCCACATTGTGTAGGACTAGTACCATCAACTTGTGGGTCAAGTGGTATAGCGTTCACAGTAACATCCACAGTTGGTGTAACTGTACAACCAGCTGAAACCATTGTTGCAGTATAGGTATTTACAATTGGAGCACTTCCTATAGTTGGGTTAGTTGGACTAACAGTTACAGGATTTGCTGAACTGAATGGTGTTCCTCCTAAACTCCAAGATATAGATGCAATTGATGCTCCTCTATTACCAGTAATAGTAATTTGTGGACGATTTGCAGCGGCAGTAAATCCAGTTAATACTGTACAAGAAGATGCAGTACCTAACAATACTCCACCCAAGCCTGTAGTACTACTTGAAGCAGTAACTGTACCACTAGTTCCAAATGTTGGTATTGTATAACAGATATTTACTAATAAGTTAGAAGTTCCATCCCAAGTAAATGAAGATGATGAACCAGCACCCGTTCCAAATGCAAATGTATTAGCTCGAACTACTGTTGTGTAAGAAGCATTAAAATAAACTTGAGTACCTGTAGTATTTACAAAAGTAGTACTCAAATTAGCTACACTTGTGTTAGCCAAACCAATAGTATAATTATTATATCCACCACTTGTACCACTAGTTATGTTGAATGACAAAGAGGTAATATTACCAGCTGTAAATCCAGCAGCAGTTAATTCAGCTGCTGTGAATAAATATTGAGCTCTGTGGTCGCCTGTTGCACCACCAGCTCTAAATGGACTACCACTAAACTCAGTTGTAGAACCATTACTAATTGCACCACTACCTTGTTGAGAAATATTACCAGTCAAAATAGTACTTCCACCATTACAAATTGAACTTACACTTGCAGTAGCACTAATGTTGTTGCCAGTAAGTGGCAAATAGGTAATACTAGGTCCACTAACTTGTGAGATAACACTAATACTATTAATTGCAGTCACACTCCAGGTTACTGTAATACGACCACTAGCGGGTTGTGGTATAGTTCCACTCCAAGTATTTCCAGTCGTATTGGTCATACTTACGCTGCCAGTTGTACCATTATTGTAGTTTAATGTTACCGAACTAATTGTGCCAGCAGGTGTTGTAACGTCAGCAGTTACTACCATAGTGCCAGCAGTACAAACAGGTGATGTTCTTACAAAATTGGTAATTGATGGAGCAGGAGTTGTTCCATTAAATTCATCAGCACCAACATCTGGCGTACTTGCATTTCTTGCATCTCCATCAAAGTCAATATTAATATTAGGGGTTGTAATAGCATCTGCAGCACCTTCTGCCTGTGTAGTTATACCACTCTTAAGATGTAAGAAGTTGCTAGAAGAACCAGCAGTATCTATAAAGAAATTATTAGCTGTTCCAAAAGTAGCACCACTTGTAAAGCTAGACTCACCTAAAATAGAAGCTGCTTCACGCAATCCTAAAGGTGTGGCAAAAGCCGATTTTGTTTGTAAAGCATTTGTACCGTCGCTGTATAGTAAATTATTAACACCAGCAGCACCTGCATATAAATAGTTTTTATTAGATGTTGAGTCATAGTTATCATAAAGAACAGTTGCAGCATTTCTACGAATAGCGGCAACAATACCAGCACTAGACCCATTTTCACTTTCATTAATAACAATATTGTTTCTCAATATCATTTTTGCAGTTGTTCTAGTTGCACTATGTGTTTGGAAAACTCCAGTACTACCATAAGTAGCTTGGCTATTAGCTCTTGTTGCTCTTAAGTAAATAGTATTATTTAAAATACTATGTGCAGAAGATGTTGTTGTTGATGTAAGGTTAATACCTCTTACCACATCGGCATTTGTTGCAGAGTCTGCACGTAAATTACCAATTAAGTTGTTGTAAGTATTAACGGTTGTACCACCACTTAATAAAATACCAGATACAAAAGTTCCAGTTGCACCTGCTGTGGTAGTAGCACGTTGGCTATAAATGTCATAAATTTTATTTCTGTGTAAATTAACAGTTGTACCACCACTTACTACAACGCCATTGGTTATAGGAGAAGTAATACTATTGTTATATAAACGACTCACTCTGTTTAAATACACAGTATCACTTGTAGCACCCGTAATAACTAAACCATTTAAGGTTAGTGAAGTACCAGCAGTAGATAAAGAGTCAATAGTATTGCTGTAAATATTTAAAACGGTTGAAGCATTAGCAGAGGTTAAACCTGTTACAGCACCACCAGCTCCTGTAGAACTAAGGTTTTGAATGGTGTTACTGTAAACATTACCAGGGTTACCAGTTGTTCCGGTAGATGGTAAAGTCATACCAGTAATGGCACCTTGTCCGGCAAGTTTATAAATAGTATTATTAAACACGCTTGATGTTGTACCACCAAAAGAAGCCACACTCATACCAATTATTGCATTAGCACCAGTAGAGTAATTACTTACAGTATTTCCATTGATGTTTAAAGTAGCAGCTGCATCAGAAATGGTAATACCAGTAATGGCTGTAGCAGTTGCATTAGTAACCGTAATATTGCTAAAATTATTATTGGTATAAGTTGTTGTTGCACCAGCAGCAGAAGAAGTTGATGAAGAAGTTAAACCAGTAATGATACCAGCAGCATTTGAGGTTGTATTCCTAAATCCAGTTACAATACTATTATTATTAACTACTCTTTTACCAGTTGCTGCTACTGTATAGCTAGAAACTATAAAGCTATTTGAACCAGTAGTATTCAAATTTAAATTAGTAAATGTGTTATTACTAATATTCGTTGAGTCAGATGAAGCTGTAGCTCCAGATACGTTTATATAGGTAAATGAATTAGTACCTGCAACAGTATGTGTTATACCCCTAAAGTCATTATTCTGCAAATAGTTGTTAACAGTGTTAGTAGTTACAGATGCTGTATTTGTTCTTGAAATACCTGTAAAAGCACCACTATTGGCAACTGCGTATCTAATTAAGCCCAAAGTAGATGTTCCTAAGGAGTTACTAGAAATATTAGTAGTTAATCCAGTACCTAACATAGAACCAGATGTAGTGATACCTGCGAAGGTTGTAACACTACCTGAAGTAACTATTCCATTTATAGTGTTATTTGTAACTATAACGCTAGCATTGGTAGATATACATCTAAAACCAATAATAGCAGATGTTCCACTAGCACTTGTTAAAGTACCGCCTGTTCCTAAATTAGATCCACTTAGCAAGTACCCTACTCTAATATTATCAGTTGTAGTATTACCTACAATATTATTGGTAAAACTAATTGAACCTGAGCCCGAACCTGAACTACCAGCATCAAAACCTATAAAGCCGCCAGCTGTAGAGCTAGATATACCTATAACATCAATGGCACCTATGGTATTGTTTTGAACAGATATGGTGTTAGCTGTATTAGCAAAAATTCCTGCGAAGTTACTACCAGCTGTTGCTGCATGCACAGAAATAGCACTATTACCAGAAGTTGCACCAAGTGTGTTTCTTAAACTAGTATTTGCACCACCAATGGTAGCATTACCACTTTGAACATTAATACCTACTAAAGTACCAGTTGCACTTGTTGAAGGTGTACCTGCAGCGTTGCTAGAATAGATATTAATACCATTAATTACATTTGATTGTATTAATGAGTTAGCACCTCCTGCCGTAAACGCAGCATTGATAGCAACGAATCTGGTAGCATTAGCAGTTCCAGCTAAAACGTAGGCTGTAGGGAAAGTACCAGAAGTTAATGGTGTTGGATTGCCAATCATATTGGTTGCTCCAGTACCATTACTATTTGCATAACCAATGGTATTGCCTGTAATGGTATATCCACTTCCTACGCCAGCACTAATACCAATATGAGTATTACCAGAGGAATAAACCCTGTTTGCAGTTTGATATAATTTGTTATTCGTTATTGTCCAACCACTGTTACCTGTGCTCGCCAAATTAACACCCATTGAAGCCGAAGCAGGGTGATAATAATCAGCAATATTATTATTGGTTACAGTATTATTATTATTTTCAACAATTGCACTTGTTCCAACTGAGTAAATGGCATTGGCTGCCCAACTGCCATTTGTACTAACTTAGAGATGGGTGTAAAAGCAGTGATGATTGTACCAGAAGCAATACCTGTTCCAGTTAATGCCTGTCCTACAGCCAAGTTACCAGTGCTTGCAGTAACACTTAATGAAGTACTAGCACTAGTTGCTGTCCCTGTAAAATTAAAGCTTGATCCAGAATTAGAACCAAACGTACTATTGCTTACTGTGTTGTTGTCACTACCTGTTATAATACCAACCCCAAAATAAACAGTACCACCAGTTGTGCTAGCATTACCACTTACTAAGGTTAAATAATTAAGTGTATTGTTTGAAGCATCATTACTGTAAGCAACTGCATATAAACCAGCAGCAGAACTAGCTGTTACTGTTACATTGGTTAAAGTACTATGACTAACGCTGATTGTGTACGTTCCTGTTCCACCTGTTCCAGTTCCAAAACCAGTAATAGTGGTTCCTGCTGTAATACCTGTTCCACTAATGGTTTGACCAATAAAAAATCTACCAGTACTCATAGCAGTAACAGTCATGGTTGTACCACTAATACCAGTTGTTGCAGTTGTAGATCCAGCTCCTGTTCCTACTGCTGTATTAGCAATCGTTACAACAGATGTTGTACCAGTTGCACTAATACGACCATCAATGGTTACGTTGCTACATCCATTAAAATTAAATACACCCACTGCGTTACTTCCAGAACTAATAGTTAATGGTGTTGTAACTGTAGTTGGATAAACACGAACAGCGAAAGCAGCACCCTGTGGACCTAAA
>JAPLER010000373.1:0-7075 GCA_026391115.1 Bacteroidota bacterium
GCTGAAAAAGCAAAAGTTGAATTAAGTTCTAGCACTGAAACAGAAATTAACTTACCATATATTACTGCTGTTGATGGCGTGCCTAAACACTTGGTAGTTAAATTATCTCGTGCAAAATTTGAAGCATTAGCAGATAAATTATTTGACAGATGTTTAAAACCTTGCGAAGCAGCATTGAAAGATGCAGGATATTCTACATCTCAAATTGATGAAGTTATTTTAGTGGGTGGTTCTTCTCGTATTCCTAAAGTTCAGGAAATTGTAGAAAAATTCTTTGGTAAAAAAGCTAACCGTAGTGTAAACCCTGATGAAGTAGTTGCTATTGGTGCAGCTATACAAGGTGGTGTATTAACTGGTGAAGTAAAAGATGTATTGTTATTGGATGTTACACCTTTAACATTAGGTATTGAAACAATGGGTGGTGTGTTAACGCCAATGATACCAAGCAATACAACGATTCCTACAAAGAAAACTGAAGTGTTCTCTACTGCTAGCGATAACCAACCAGGTGTAGAAATACACGTGTTGCAAGGAGAAAGACCAATGGCTGCACAAAACAAAAGCTTGGGTCGTTTTAACTTAACAGATATACCGCCAGCACAACGTGGTGTGCCTCAAATTGAAGTAACATTTGATATTGATGCCAATGGTATGTTACACGTAAGTGCAAAAGACAAAGGCACTGGTAAAGAACAAAAAATTAAAATTGAAGCAGGTAGTGGTTTAAGCAAAGAAGAAGTTGAAAGAATGAAAGCCGATGCTAAAGCACACGAAGCTGAAGATAAAGCTGCTAAAGAAAAAGTAGAGAAAATTAACCAGGCTGATAGTTTGATTTTCCAAACAGAAAAACAACTAAAAGAGTATGGTGATAAAGTACCTGCCGATAAAAAAGCACCTATTGAAGCTGCTTTAGAAAAACTAAAAGAAGCACACAAATTACAGGACGAAGCTACTATTGATACTGCAATGGCAGAATTGAACACAGCTTGGACAGCAGCTAGTGAAGAAATTTACAAAGCACAAGCTGAAGGTGCAGGTGGTGCACAACCACAAGGCGATGCAGGTGGCGAACAACACCAAGCCAAAGCAGACGACCACGTTGAAGATGCACAGTTTGAAGAAGTGAAATAGTGAATGATAATAAAACAAAACCCTCGCAGAAATGCGGGGGTTTTTGATTTAAAGATTTATTTATTTTTACAAAGTATGAACAAGAATTATAAACTTCGAAATGCAATAACAATAAATGCAACTGAAAAAGTTGTAGATGCAGTAGCAACTAGTATTACAGCAAAAGAAATAAGTTTACATCTACACTATTTCAGTTTTGATTTTACGCAGTTAGTTAAACACAATAAAGTATACAAAATTTGTAAAGAAAATGATACAGATGTTATTCAAGGTTTGGTTGCTTTTAGGCCTGATGATAATTTTTTGAAGTGTGAGAATATGGAAATAAACATTTCCAACAAACGCCCTATTTCTTTACACAATGGAATTGGTAGAGCAATGATAGCCTTGTGTTGTAAAATTTCATATGATTTAGGTTTTGATGGTTTTATAGCATTTGAAGCCAAAAACAAATTACATAAATATTATTCACGAATGGGTGCAGTACAAATAGGTAGTAGTAACAAGTTTTATATCTCTGATAAAAATGCTAAAAAATTAATACAATTATATTTTTAAACCTTTAACTTTGAAATATGAAAATAGCAACAAAAAAGGCTACAACAATTTTAAATGAAGATGCTCAAAAAGGAGCATTAATGGTGAGCCGTGAATGGAGTAAAGATGAGAAAAAAGCAGTAAGTGATTTTATTGATGCTGTTAAAAATAAAAATACTGCTCAACAAAAAGAGCTAGAAAAAAAAGTATTCTAATTGAGAAAAAATACAAAAAACCCTCGCAGAAATGCGGGGGTTTTTGATGATAAAAAATTAATTTTATGAGCGAGAAAAAAGAAGAGCTAACATACATATTGGGTGCAGGAGCTAGTTTTCAATCTATTCCTGTTGTGAAAACTTTTAACAAGCGATTTGATAGCTTTGTTAAATTTTTGGATGACTCATCAAAGACTATAGTCCAGTCATATCCTGAATCAAACAATAATAATACAGGACTAAAAGAAGCATTAAAAGTTGCTAAAATAATTGCAGCAGAGTTTAAATCTCATCAATCTTTCGATACCTATTTTAAAAAATTATTTCATACAAAAAACTTAGATAAACTTAATTTATCAAGAAAAATTATTCATTTATATTTTCTATGGGAACACATTGCAACTATTCCACAAATAAAACCAGAATCAGATGATGTTTTTTGGAAGCAAGCCATCATAGACAAAAGATACGATGCATTAATTGCTGGATTATTAATGCCAGATAAAGATACTTGTAACTTATTCTGTAAAACAAATTTCATAACTTGGAATTATGATTTAAATTTACTAGAGAGTATTAAAAATTATTTTTATCCAGAAGAATCATTTAGAGAGTTTTTAAAAACAAAAATCAAAGTAATAAACGAATATGAATGGAGTGTTGATGGCAAAATATCTATAATTAATATGAATGGTTACTTTTATTCAAATTTATTTGATGAAATGAAATTTATTGTTAGGAATAAAGGCAATGAATTACTAAGAACTAAAGTTACAAAAAACTACTTTGATAATAATTATAGTGACAATGATGCTGAACTAATAAAATTCGCTTGGGAAAGTGAAAACCAAGTAAGTAAAGTCGCAGCAGAAAAAATAAATAACTCAAAAAACATCGTTGTAATTGGTTATACATTTCCTCTTTACAATAGATTGATAGATTATAAATATTTTGAAAGAAATATTTTAATAAATAAAAAATTGTACATACAAGACCCTGATGCTGATAATATCGCAGAAGGATTGAAAGATAATTTTAATATCAATCTCGACCCAAGCAGACTTAAACGAATTAAAAATTGTGATAGTTTTTATGTACCTAGTGATATTATTGATGAAGAAATTTTTAAAAATAAAATTTCGATAGGTTAAAGACTAAATTAAACAAGCTAAAAATAGATTATTAATGAATAAACAAAACAGCAATGGTTTTAGATTCATACAAAAAGCTAAGCTAATTCATAATGATAGATACTTGTACGAAAATGTTATATATCATAGTGCTAAAACCAAAGTATCTGTAACCTGCCCAGAACATGGTGATTTTTCAGTAAGTCCCGATAATCATTTACGAAAGAGAGGATGCCCAAAGTGTAAAGGGAAAAGTTTATCTACATCTGATTTTATAATTCTCGCACAAAAAAAACATAACAATAAATATGATTATTCAATTTCAGAATATAAAAATAAATCGATACATATAAATATAATATGTTCAGTTCACCATATATTTCAACAATTGCCAAGTGTTCATTTAGCAGGAAGTGGTTGCCCTAAATGTGTTGGCAGAAATAAAACAAATGATGAAATTATTGAGGAAGCTAAACGTATTCACAGTAATAAGTACGAATACTTTGGAATTTCAAATAGAAAAGATTCAAGCAACAAAATAAGAACATACTTAAATATATATTGTCCAAATCACAATCATTCGTGGGAAGCAACTATTGATAATTATACCTCCCAAACAAGAATACTTAAATCAACATTCGAATATTAAATACCATTGTTCTATACATGGTATTCAAAAAGGCAGACCAATAAATTTAATAAATGGTGAGGGTTGCCCAGTTTGCGGTCAGGAAAAAAGAAATATTTTTTTTAGAGACGACTGGAATACTGTTATAAAAAAAATAACTGAGAAACATCCAAACTACTTTATTGACCCAGAACAACCATTTTTAAACCATCATACACCAATTGTATTTAAATGTAATTTACATGGTAACAAAATATCAAATGCTAATTCTTTATTAAGTAAGGGAAGTGGTTGCGACGAATGTGGAAACAATAAAAGAGCGGAATCCCAAAAATCCGATTGGAAAATTGTACTAACTCAAATTGAGCTAATACATTCAAACATAACGATTGACACCAATCAAACTTATCTTAATACTAACACAAAAGTTACATACAGTTGCAAAAAACATGGAAAGCATACAGCCACTCCGTCAAAACTATTGCAAGGTAGAGGTTGCCCAAAATGTGCTATTGAAAATCATCAAGGGTATTCTGATAGTGGCTGGATTGCACTTTGTGGTACTAGAGTAGCAAAACTGTATTGGATTGAGATGAGTTACGAGAATGAAAAGTGGGTTAAATTTGGTAGGACTTTTGTGACACTAAAAGATAGATTTTGGGAGTTGAAAAAATTAAATATTGAATATACCGTAATTAAAATAATAACTGGAGAGCCTGATTACATTTGTAAACTTGAAAGAAGAGTACACAAGTTTTTAAAAAAATTTCGATACACCCCTAAGATAGATTTTGGAGGCAGAACGGAGTGTTTTAAAATAAAAGAAATCCCAGCTATCCTTAGCATTCTATAGCCATCGTAACGCTTTATTTTCTTCGCAGCAATGTCCCCTGCAAGGGACATTGCGTTCAGTAAACAACGCAGCGTCCTATAAATATAGACATTGCTTAGATCTCCAATTATAAGGATGACTAATTCTTTTCAGCATAAATTAATCCTTTTTCATTGGCATATCCAATAAACTCATAAGTATTGCTGTACAAGGCAAAAAGTTTAAAATCCTTTTGGCCATAGTAATCTTTGTAATAATAAAGTGGCAGGCTGGTAAAAACTGGCTCAATGGTATTTGTCATTTTTAAACCTTTGGCATCTTTATTCCAGATAAGTGAGGTGATGCCATATTTATTATCATTCTTAAGTATAATATAGTTGCTTGTTCTTGGCAGCGAATATTGGGTAGCATTATCTACAATTAAATCGTATTGTACAGGTATTACATAGTTTGTTACTACATTTATAACACCACATTTGCCATCTTTAAATGCCAAAATTTTGTCGCTTACTTTTTTTACATAAATATTTTTCTTGGGTTTATAACCATAGTAATCATCCTTTTTTGGGGTTATTTGTAGCACCAACCCTCTAAAGGCAAATTCTAGTGTGTACTCTTTCATTTGCCCTTGTATAGAATCGTACATTAATGGAATATTGACATTGCCATTGTTAAATAACGTACCACATTTAAGCTTGTTGCCATCTTTTACATAAGCAAGAAAATTATTACCAAAATAAAACAATGAATCGTAAATATTGGGTTGTAAGTTGCCATTAAGTATCAACCCATATTTGTTGTTTTTTCGATAAATGATGGCAGAGTCGTATTGTATTGCCACATCTGAGACAGTAAAATAAAAACTGTCTTTATTGATGTTTATGTAGTTGCTTTTATCTTCATCATAAAAGTAAAAAAGCGAATCTTTTATTTTTTTATAATGTGGTTTAAATGGTGGTTTTTTAATACCCAAATCTCTGCCATCTTCAGCAGCCACAACCATATCTTTTGTATCGTAGTTTTCAGCTATTTCAGCTATTTCAACTATTCCACTACCATTCCCCATTTTTCTTTTTTCACTTGCAGCCAATGCATCCTGTTGCAGCACAACAAATTTGTTTGTACTGTAATCTATGGTTACGGTTCGCTTAATGTTATTGGTGTCCGTGTAATCAACAGTAATCATTTTTTTAGTTATATCCGTTCTTCTGATAACTAATTTCTGAGCATCTTTCAACAGCCATTCAATGATACATTGTTTTTCTATATCATATATAAACAAACTAGAACGCCACTTAAAATTCTCGCTTTTAAAAAGCAATACTTTTTTAGTTTTTTTATTTTTCAGGCATTCTTGCCACTAATACTTAACAAAGCCTCAAACTTATCCCTTTGTTTAAAGGTTTTGTACTGCTCTTTACTTAAGTGATTATACCTTGTATTGCAGGTAGCAATAATGCATTTGTTGTTGTGTATTCTGTAGTTTTCGTAAGGTTGATTAGCTATAATTTCTTTGCCCTTGTACATTAATCCAGTTACTTTAACTGTATCATTTTTGCGTAGAAAGTAACGATTTGGTGCTGTTTCCAAAGTATCGTTAAGTACTATTTTATTTTCAATCATAAAGTACTCATCCCTTAACCAATATACATTGTGATATTGGGGTTGCACAATTATTTTTCCTTGTTTATCGCACAAGCCAAATTGATTTCCTTTTTTGTATGGGATTAATACATCTTGTGCTGTTGTAAATTGGGTGTTGAATATGAATAGTAATAAAATTAAATGCTTAATCACTTTAAATGCTTTGGGGTTTATTTGATGAAGCAAATGTAGTATTAACCATTAGTTAGAAACGATGATAATCCTAGTTTTCAGCTTTTTAATTGTGATATAGCTGTGCCTATGCTATTTTTATAACTTCGCCTATAATCCTACCCTGCAATGTGCAGATTTTTCTTCGTTCTTGTTGGTCTTTGCTTCCATCTTCAACGATGTTGTGTGTTTTTCACCTACAACGAAATATATAAAATATCGTTGGTAGGTTTTGCATACCAACAACGGCAAAAAAAAGTTAACATTACCTTAATGTGATTGTTTGTTAGTTAAAAATACATTTGAATAATTAATAAACCTTAAGAAATTAGTAAAATCAGCAGAAAATATGCTTTTTAACTCTCTAACCTTTGCCATATTTTTACCAATTGTTTTTGTATTTTACTGGTTTTTTACAAAAGAAAACTTAAGACTTCAAAATATTTTGTTACTCGTTTCAAGTTATTTTTTTTATGCTTGTTGGGATTGGCGATTTACGTTTTTGCTTATTTTTTCAACCTTTTTAGACTATTATACTGGCTTTAAAATTTACGAAACAATACACAAGAAAAAGAAGTTGTTTTGGCTATGGCTTAGTATTGGAATCAACTTAGGATTTCTTGGAGTATTTAAATATTACAATTTTTTTGCTGATTCATTCGCTAATGCACTCTTGCTATTTGGCATTAAGGCAAATCTTGGTTCTTTACAAGTGATTTTACCTGTGGGGATTTCTTTTTACACTTTTCATGGTTTATCTTATATCATAGATATTTATAAAAATAGA